>PHCL01000125.1 GCA_002842195.1 Betaproteobacteria bacterium HGW-Betaproteobacteria-20
GTGCAATCTTCGCGTGATTTCAGGTAATCGAGCATCGCGCGAGCATCGCTATCATAGGCGGTCAGTTCTTTGGTGATTTTATGCGCATTACCGCGTGTAGTGCCATCTTCATCATAAGCCAGCACCGTGCCTGCGGGTTCTAACTCATGGTAAATCTCAGGACATGCGACAATAAAACCATGCCCAGCCAGCATAGCCGCTGTACGACGAATAGGACCAGTGACTTGAAAAATCTCTGAATACATCAAAATTCCAGGATATTTGCCTGGTGCTGCCGGGCGAAAAATATGCGCACGCATGTCTCCGGTTGGCGTGTCAATATTTGCAATTTCGTCATCTTTAATCAGCATGTTTTTGTCCTGTAAGAGAGTGTTTAGGGTAGCCCTATATAATAATGCAAGGTGGCGCTTACGCACAATGATTTAACGCCAAAAAATCAAACAATGTACGGTTTTCAAGTGCCTTTTTACAAGTGCCGTTTTATGTGATATTGATTGCTTGATGTTTGTGCTTTAAGTATCCGTAAAATGTAAAAAAAGTGTAAAAATACATGACAAAATCGGTGATTTAGTGTCCAATTCGCCCTGACTTTTACGATGTGAGATTAAGCAGTATGCAAGTTAAAAACATACCTCATAACCCCCGATGGAAGCGCTTCGATAGCATAGAGGCGTTAAGACATGACGTGTGTGATGCGATTGTAAAAAGCGCAAATGAAGCGATTGCCAGGCGAGGTCAGTTTTCTATCGTGCTGGCAGGCGGCAATACGCCGCGTGCGGTTTATAGATTGCTGCGTGATTTACCCATGGACTGGTCTAAATGGCATATTTATCATGGCGATGAACGCTGTTTGCCAGCTGACCATGAAGACCGCAACAGCCTGATGGTAGAGCAGGTTTGGACGCATCATGTCAGCATTCCTAAAAGTCAGATTCATGATATCCCGGCAGAGTTAGGCAATGTAGTCGGCGCAAAGGCTTATGCGCAAATACTGACAGGTGTACCAATTTTTGATATGGTACTTTTAGGTTTGGGTGAAGATGGCCATACCGCCAGCTTGTTTCCAAATCATATTGTTGATAATAGTGCGGACGCCGTGCCGGTATTTAACTCTCCTAAACCGCCTGCAGAGCGTATTACCCTTAGTCAAAACCGTTTAAACAATACACGGGAAGTGCTGTTTTTAGTCACCGGTGCCGGCAAGCAGGAGGCAGTGGATAATTGGCGCAACGGCGTGGCAATTCCTGCGACCTTAATCGCACCGGAGGTTGTGCCGAGTAAGGGCGTAGCTGTTTACTGTTATGAAGTTAAGCTGAGTTAGTTTTCTAATTTTGCATACAAACAAACCTGTTTCGCATGTTAGTTCGTTCCGGTTTATGCACACTTAAAACAACGATTTCCAGTTAAATTAAGCGTGCCTTCCTAAAGGATGCCCTGCGAGCCTTTCTGATAGCGGCTCACAGGGCGGTATTTTTCTCTCGTGTATTTTTAAGGCAGAATTCAGGTTAAAGCTATGCTTTTACGCAGTGACTGAAAGAAACAATTTTCTTGCCACTGGTGAGCCCAAGATAAACAAACCAGTAAGATTTAGAAATACTTGAAGCCAGAAAATCGCCTGAAATGATTTTTTTGTAGTTTTATGACGGAATATTCGCTGTGCAAATATTCCGCCTGGCCAGCCTCCGATAAGACTTAGTGATTGCAAGTATATTTCAGGCGTTCTATCTTTGTCATTTTCAGCAGCACGCTTATCTCGCCAATAGAGAATTAAAGTCAGCAGGCTTGTAACTGCATAAATGGTCAAAATGAAGAGTGGGAATGCTCCAATAATGACGGCCAAACACATTATGACTAAAAATATTGAGGTAAAGTAAATCGGAACCGAGCTTTTACCAATCGTAAGCGGTTTGTGCCGCGGACTACCAACGTAAAGTACTTCGCTTGCCGTAGGTCTATTTTTTTCGTCAGTGATAAGTCGGTACGTTACCAATTCCCCGCCTGAAGGTCGTTTACGATTACCTGTAAAAGCTTTTATATGAACAAAAACTTGTTTTCCACCACCGTTTGGGGTGATAAATCCAAATCCTTGTTCATCTTTCCAGCTGGTAATTCTGCCTTGATTGCGCATAGTGAACTTTGCAACTTAGCGATTTTTAAGTATTCTGAATCACGATATTCGGGAATTTACTGCTGTGATCCAAGCTGGCATTCGCAATTTTAATGGCAGCTTTTCGCGCGATCTCTTTATAAATATTGGCTATTTTAGAATCTGGCTGAGCAATTACGGTTGGGTTCCCGCTGTCCGCTTGTTCGCGGATGCTAATATCCAGCGGTAGCGAGCCGAGCAAGTCAACGTTGTAATCTTTACACATCAATGCGCCACCGCCTGAGCCAAATATATGTTCTTCATGACCGCAATTGCTGCAAATATGTGTGCTCATATTTTCCACAATGCCTAAAATAGGGATGCCAACTTTCTCGAACATTTTTAAGCCTTTACGCGCATCAAGCAGTGCAATGTCTTGTGGCGTGGTAACAATAATTGCGCCAGTGACAGGAATTTTTTGCGCAAGTGTGAGCTGAATATCACCGGTACCTGGTGGTAAATCAACCACCAGATAATCCAATGCGTCCCAATTTGTTTCGCGCAACAATTGCTCTAGCGCGCCTGTTACCATGGGGCCGCGCCACACCATGGGCGTATCTGCATCAATTAAAAAGCCAATACTCATGGCTTGTAAGCCATGTGCCAGCATCGGGTTCATGCTTTTGCCATCGGTGCTTTCCGGCCGACCGCTAATGCCTAGCATCTGCGGTTGGCTAGGACCGTAAATATCGGCATCTAACAAACCCACTGTTGCACCTTCAGCCGCTAAAGCTAAAGCCAGATTAACTGAAGTTGTAGATTTTCCGACGCCGCCTTTGCCTGAAGCCACTGCGATGATGTTTTTTACATTCGGCAGTAAGGTCACGCCTTGCTGTGCTTTGTGCGCGACGATTCTTGAGCCAATGTTCACGGTTATATTTTCTACGCCGTCTATGTTTTTAAGGTGATTTTCGACTAAAGTCTGCACATCGCCCATCACGCTTTTAGCCGGGTAGCCTAATACAATATCCACGCTGATATTATTGCCGGTAATTTGAATGTTTTTAGCAGACTTGCTGATGATAAAATCGCGGCCAGTATTCGGGTCAATCAGCGTTTTTAATGCGTTTTGGATGTTTAATTCAGTTAATGCCATGATGTTTTCTTAGATTACATTATAAAAGTTCATTTTAACTTATGTAGAAGCCAGCGTCTTTGCTAAAATAGCGTTTTTAGCAAATTGGTTCATTTCCCCCATGACGACCCCAAACAGTCAGCGCAAAATCCTCGTTACCTCGGCTTTGCCTTATGCCAACGGCAGCATTCACTTAGGCCATTTGGTGGAATATATTCAAACCGATATCTGGGTGCGTTTTCAAAAAATGCAGGGACATAGCGTACATTATGTATGTGCAGACGACACGCACGGCACACCGATTATGTTGCGTGCTGAAAAAGAAGGTATTACGCCAGAAGCTTTGATTGCCAATGTACATGCCGAACACAGCGCTGACTTTAAAGAATTTCTGGTGGAATTTGACAATTATTACTCAACCAATGCACCGGAAAATAAAGAACTTGCGCAAAGCATTTATAAAAAACTGGATGCTAATAATAAAATCGCAAAAAAGACTATAGAACAGTTTTATGATCCCGTTAAAAACATGTTCCTGCCAGATCGTTTTATTAAGGGCGAATGTCCGAAATGTCATGCAAAAGACCAATATGGTGATAGCTGTGAGGTGTGCGGCGCAACTTATAACCCGACCGAGCTGCTAAATGCGTATTCTGCGGTTTCTGGCGCGGCACCTGTGCGTAAAGAAACTGAACATTACTTTTTTAAACTTTCAGAATGTGAAGCGTTTCTAAGGGAATGGACCAGAAGTGGGACATTGCAGGGCGAAGCCGCCAATAAAATGGGTGAATGGTTCGAAAGCGGCTTGAACGATTGGGATATTTCACGCGATGCGCCGTATTTTGGTTTTGAAATCCCAGATGCGCCGGGTAAATATTTTTATGTGTGGCTGGATGCGCCGATTGGCTACATGGCGAGTTTTAAAAACCTGTGTGATAAGCAAGGTTTGGATTTTGACGAATACTGGAAACAAGACAGCACAACCGAGCTTTATCATTTTATCGGTAAAGATATTCTCTATTTTCACGCGTTATTTTGGCCGGCAACGCTTGAGTACAGCGGTTACCGCAAACCCACGCAAATTTATGCGCACGGTTTTTTAACGGTGAATGGTGAAAAAATGAGTAAATCGCGCGGCACATTTATTACCGCGCGTAGCTACCTGGATTTTATCAAAAACCCGGAATATCTGCGTTATTACTATGCGGCCAAGCTGGGTAGCAGCATGGAAGATATTGATTTAAGTCTGGACGACTTTGTCGCGCGGGTAAATAGTGATTTGGTGGGAAAATACATCAATATTGCCAGTCGCACTGCGGGTTTTGTTAACAAGCGCTTTGCCGGCAAGTTACAGCCATCTGCCGATAATTCAGTGGTGACAGAATTAAAATCTGCAGCCGGCAATATTGCAGAAGCTTATGTAGCGCGTGAGTATGGCAAAGCATTGCGCGAGATTATGCGCCTTGCAGACCTGGCAAATGGTTTCGTGGCCGACAAAGCACCGTGGGTCATGGCGAAAGCTGAAGGACAGGATGACGCGCTGCAACAAGTATGTTCTGATGCGCTTGAAATGTTTAGATTGCTGACTCTGTACTTAAAGCCGGTGTTGCCAAAACTGGCGAGTGAGATTGAGCAGTTCCTCAACATTACGCCGCTTGTCTGGCAAAGTGTTGAAAATTCACTGCCGGCGCAACACACCATTAATGCCTATGACCATTTAATTACCCGTATTGACCCTAAACTGATTGAAGCCATGACAGAAGCCAACAAAGAAAACTTGCAGGCAACGCCTGTGCCGCAACCGCGTTCAGAGCAACGCCATGCAGTACATCAACAGAATGAGGTGAAAGCAGAGGTTGTGGAAACTAATTACATCAGTATCGACGATTTCACAAAAGTCGATTTACGCATTGCTAAAATAGTGAATGCTGAACACGTAGAAGGTGCAGA
>PHCL01000126.1 GCA_002842195.1 Betaproteobacteria bacterium HGW-Betaproteobacteria-20
GGCAATGAGCCTGCTTTTTTAGTATCAGCCAGATGTGATACAACGTTTTCAACCACCACCACTGCGGCATCCACTAACATACCGATGGCAATAGTCAAACCACCCAAACTCATTAAATTGGCAGACATATCAAAATTACGCATGAGTAAAAAGGTGAATAATGCTGACAGCGGCAGTATGAAAGCAATGGTCAACGCAGCTCTAAAGTTACCTAAAAACAATACCAGCAATATCAACACCAACACCACGGCTTCTAATAATGCTTTAGTCACGGTATGTACTGCACGCTCTACCAAATTACCTCGATCATAAAAAACATGAATACTGGTGCCTTTTGGCAAGCTGGGCGCAATTTCAGCAAGCTTCGCTTTTACGCCTTCGACTAATTTCTGCGCATTGGCACCGCGTAAACCCAATACCAAACCCTCTACCACTTCGCCGTTACCATTACTGGTCACGGCGCCATAACGAGTGAGTGAGCCGATGCGCACATCGGCAACATCAGCTATTTTGACCGACATGCCTTGCTCACTGCGCACAACGGTATTTTTGACGTCTTCTATAGTTTTAAAGCCGCCTTCGGCACGCACTAACAACGAACTCTCGCCATCACTGAGTCTGCCGGCACCGCTATTGCGATTATTGTTTTCCAATACGTTTTGCAATGCATTAATCGCCACGCCACGTGCATACATGCGTGCGTTGTCTGGCACAATCTCATAACTGCGTACTAACCCACCCAAAGCATTCACATCGGCCACACCCGGCACTGTGCGCAATTGTGGACGAATCACCCAGTCGAGCAGGCTGCGTTTTTCCTGCAAGCTAAGCGTATCGCTTTCCACCGTAAACATGAACATCTCACCCAAAGGGGTGGTTAATGGTGCCATACCGCCTGAAATATCAGTGGGTAAGTTGCCCCACACCGCATTCAGGCGCTCGGCTACCTGTTGCCGCGCCCAGTAAATATCTGTTCCGTCAGCAAAGTCCACCGTAATGTCTGTCACTGCATATTTAGCCACCGAGCGTAAACCAACCTGATGCGGAATACCCAGCATTTCAACTTCTATCGGCGCGGTTATGCGCGCTTCAACTTCTTCTGGCGTCATACCAGGGGCTTTAATAATAATTTTTACCTGCGTTGAAGATACGTCAGGAAAGGCATCAATTGGTAGTGATTGATACGCCAACGTACCAGCCGCCGCCAAACCAAGCGTGAAGATCAGCATGAGTAAGCGCTGCGTGAGCGCAAATTGGATGAGTTTAGCTAACATTATTCGCCACCCAAGCCTAACCATGCGCCTTTAATGGCAGCAATGCCTGTCACGGCAATTTTTTCATTACCTTTAAACGCCGCATCTACAATCGCCTCATCGCCATGCTCAGAAATAACTTTTACTTTTAGTGGACTAAAACCAGCACTTGATTGTACAAACACGACGGCCGCCGCGCCTTGCCGTGCAAGTGCGGATTTTGGCACGCTAAAGTGTTGTGCTTGCCCACCAAGACTAATTTCAGCCTCTACAATCTGGCCTGGTGATAATTTTTCAGCACCTGTGGTGATTTCTGCCCGTAAGTGTAAGGTTTGATCCGCTTTGTTCACATTACGAATAACAGCGATCAACTTACCACTAGCCTGCAGCTTAGGTACTTGCACTGGCATGCCTATTTTAACAAACGGCAAGCCCTCAAGTGGGGCATGGATTTCTAGCCAAAGTGGATTTAATTTGGCAATTCTATAAAGTGGCATTGCCATATCTACATGTTGACCAGCAGTGACCATTTGCTCTAACACCTGGCCATCAATCGGTGCGGTTAGCGTAATGCCGCTATCCATGCCCGAAGTTGAATTGATTTTATTGATTGCACTATCGCTCATACCGGCCAAGCGTAATGCTTGCTTGCTTTGCGCCAGGGTCGCGCTAACCTCTGCTTGTGCACTTTCTGCTTCAAGGTAGCGACGTTGCGCAATAATGCCATCTTTAAACAACTCTTTATCGCGAGATAAGTTTTTTGTAGCGAGTTTATTTTGTGTCATCGCCTGCAGATAATCTTTTTGCAGGCCCAATAAATCCGCGCTAGTTAAATGCGCAACTATTTGTCCCTTTTTGACCTCTTGCCCAGCGGCAACATACAACCGATCCAACAAGCCAGACTGAGTTGCACTCACTATACGTACTTGACTAACAGGCACAACAATTTCTGCAGGAAAGCGCCGGCTACTTAACACGGTGTTTTTGCCGACAGGTGTCACGCTAACGCCCAAGCTTTGTTGTTGAGCAACAGTCATCATCACATCTGCCGCCTGCACATTGCCTATGAAAGAAAATAAAACAGCGATTGATGTAACGGGTTTAATTGAAAAACAACTCATGGAAGTACTCCTACGGCTTGGTTATAGCGGGCAATATCCCACTGCACTTGAATTTTTCGGCTGGTAAAAGCCCGTTCTGCCTCATAAGATAATGCCTGCACACGCATCAAACTCACAAGGTCAGTCTCACCTAATTGAAAAGCCTTTTCTGCAAGTCTTGCGCTTTCTTTGGCAATATCAAATTGCTTAGTCACGATCACCAGTTCGGCTCGACTGACATTCAGATTATGTTCTGCTTCATGTAGCATGATGTCCATGACATTTCTAAGCTTTTCTCGCTCGCTTAATGCGTTACCAACACCTAACTCAGCAGCAGCTTTAATGGGTGCGGAGTGCGATTCACTGCCAAATGGAATACGTACTTTAATACCTACGCTTTCATTGGCAGTATTGTCGAACCCTCCTTTTATGCTACGCATATTGAACAACACTTGCAGATTTTCACGGCTTTCTACTTGCGCTAACTCACGCTCCGTTTCAGCCAAACCCACTCTAGACTGCGCTTCAGTCCATATAGACGACTGACTATAATCTTCCAAAGAAGACTGCGGCTCTGCAATACTGGCAGGAATCTCCCGCAAGCCCGTGAGCAAGTAATAACGGTTTCGCGCATGCATTACCTCAGCCTCCGCACGAAGCTTTTCCTTCTCTGCACGTAGCGTTTCTTGTTGCGCTAACATGACATCTGTTTTGGCCATTTCACCCATTTGATAACGTTTTTCAACATCACGCTGAAGTTTGCTGGCAAGTTCGAACTTATTAAGCGCCAGCGCAAAATTACTATCGTTAAGTGCAATATCCCACACCGCATCACGTAATTGTCCGGCCACCTGCAGCTTTAAACTCTCTCGCCCTGCAGTCAGACTGGACTGCGTTGCATCAGCTACTTTTAAACGATTATTACGTTGGTTCGGCAACCAGACAGGCACCTCCAAATCAGCCTGCCATTCACGCTCGCCACGACCACTACCCAGCGCGTCATTTTGGTGGCCAACACTCACCGCCGGGGTTGAAGGTAACATGGATTTTGCCACAATATTTTTTGCGTCCACCCCGAATTCACGCGATTGTAAAGTTGCCTGCATTGGGCTACGAGCCACAGTTTTTTCTAACACTTCGTGCAATTGCAGGCTTGGATTCACCTTTAATACATCAATGTGGCTGCCCTCATGCGGCATAGAGCTTTCAGCAACTGCAAAAAGTGGAAATAGAGAAAAAAGTGTAGCGGCTACATTCAGTTGGGTGCGAGTCATGAAATCACCTTATGTTTTAATAGCATGGGTTCTAATTGCTTAGGTTTTAAAAAAAACATAAATTTTGAAGGCCTAAATTTTAAGTATTTGATTGAGAGACATTACAGGCATAAGTATCCTGCATTTATTGCAGTCGCGCAGTATGACGGGTAATTCTTAAGGGTTTCTTAAGCTTCATGTTGCTCCCTTAAAGTTAATCATATTTAAATCACAATTATCTAAGAAAGGTGAGCAAAATTACCGTCGCAGCCAGTTAGCATATCGCTTGTATTTAAAAGTCACATTCGTTAGTCTAGTGGCTATGCCAAAACTACACATTTCTATTCAACTGGCTTGCGCGCAAGCTAATATTCCAGCAAAAGACTTATTCCGTAAATGGGTAAAAGCGGCTATTCGGGTTGATACCGAAGTAACTATACGCATTGTAGATGAAGCTGAAGGCCGTGCATTAAATAAAGCTTACCGTGGTAAAGATTATGCAACCAATGTGCTGACTTTCCCCTTAACCGAGGAACCGCATTTAATGGGAGATATAGTGATTTGTGCACCTGTGGTGGTGGCAGAAGCCTTGGCGCAACACAAGCCGCTGGCTGCACATTATGCACATTTAACGGTGCATGGCGTACTTCATTTGCATGGTTATGACCATGAAACTGAAGCTCAGGCTGAGCTAATGGAAGATCTGGAGACTGCAATTGTTACGAAATTAGGGTATGCTAACCCTTATCTCATTACATAGGACGCCTAATGGCTGTCGAGTCGGAAAAACCTAACAATAAACCAGGCTTACTGGAACGCTTAAGCCACTTTTTACTGCGCGAGCCTGAAGACCGCGAGCAGCTCGTAAGCCTGCTACACGGCGCATACGAAAATCACTTAATGGATGCAGATTCACTCGCCATGATAGAAGGTGTACTGCAAGTAAGTGAAATGCAAGTGCGCGACATTATGATTCCGCGCTCTCAAATGGATGTCATCGACATCACCCACACTCCCGAAACATTTATCCCGCATGTCATTGAAACCGCTCACTCGCGTTTTCCTGTGATTGAAGACGACAAAAATGATGTGATAGGCATATTACTTGCCAAGGATCTACTACGTTATTACGCGGGTGAAGACTTTGAGGTGCGCGACATGCTACGCCCTGCGGTGTTTATTCCAGAATCTAAGCGTTTGAATATATTGCTAAAAGAGTTCCGTAGCAACCGTAATCATATTGCCATTGTGGTGGATGAGTACGGCGGTGTGGCTGGCATGGTAACGATTGAAGATGTACTCGAGCAAATTGTCGGTGATATTGAAGATGAATACGATTATGATGAAGATGAAGATAATATTATTCAAAATGCAGATGGTCAGTACCGTGTAAAAGCCCTTACAGAAATCGCCGACTTTAATGAAATTATCGGCACTTCTTTAAGTGATGAAGAATTTTCAACCATAGGCGGCTTAGTAGTGCATCAGTTTGGACATTTACCGAAGCGGGATGATGAAATCACCTTTAGCGGACTGCACGTAAAAATACTACGCGCGG
>PHCL01000127.1 GCA_002842195.1 Betaproteobacteria bacterium HGW-Betaproteobacteria-20
GCCTTGATGCAGTGTAGCGGAATCGAGGGTTATCTATTGTGATATCGCCCTCGATTTCACTGCGTTGCATCGAGGCTACCCACTGGCTACTTTACTACGCTAAGAATAGCAGAACTATATAAGCCAGCATAAAACATGTCATTATTTGGAGGATTAGCTACAATGCAATGTTTTACTTACATATCAATGTAAAATGTAGCTTCTGAGTAAATCCTGGCAAATGCTTAAAGTTATTTACAGCAGTTAACTTATTTTACCGATGTTGCAGGGATTAAATTTTGTTTGCTAATGCTTACACACCTGAAGTAATGACGCCAAATCCAGCCTGGGCGATTTTAGACACCCAGGAACAATGGCAAAATTTTAGCCAGTCTGTTGGTGATAACCCGGCGCAGCCGCTGGTGCAATCCAGCCTGTTACTCGACGGCTTACGCTGTGCAGCTTGCTCCGGCATTATTGAGCACGGGCTGAGCGCATTACCAGGCATTGTAAGTGCGCGCGTCAGCATGTCTAAAAAACGTGCCGTTGTGGTATGGTCTCCAGCACTTACGCGCCCTTCAAGCATACTCGGCGCAATTCAAGCCATGGGTTACAGTGCCAGCCCGGCCTCACCAAATGAAAATCAGCTTGAAGCCATCGCTAAAAACCGTGCGGCTTTTTGGCGTTGGCTGGTAGCCGGCTTTTGCATGATGCAAGTGATGATGTATGCCAGTCCAAGCTACTTTACAAAAACGGGTGAAATCGCCAGTGACATACAGCATTTACTCAATTGGGCATCGTGGTTACTAAGCCTGCCTGTTTTACTATTCTCAAGCACTGCATTTTTCAGCAACGCACTGCGTGATTTAAAACTAAGGCAAATCAGCATGGATTTGCCCGTTGCTATGGGCATAGGCATCACCTTTATTGTCAGTTCTGCCGCTACCTTTGACCCGAGCGGTTGGTGGGGGAATGTCGTTTATTTTGATTCGCTGACCATGTTTGTGTTCTTTTTACTTTCAGCACGCTTAATTGAAGTCAAACTACATAGCAAAACGCTGGGCGCGATGGAGGCGCTGGCAAGCCGTATTCCGGAGAATATTGAACGTCAGAATCTAGATGGTTCATATACGCGGGTTTTGAATAGCCAGCTTAAAATCGGTGATATTGCCCGCGTGCATCTGGGCGAAGCCTTTCCGGCAGATGGCAAACTGGTGTTAGGCAGCACTAAAGTAGATGAATCGCTATTAACCGGCGAGTCGACACCTATTCAAAAGAATTTGCACGATAAAGTCGTTGCCGGTAGCTTTAACCTGGGGCAAGCCGTTAATGTCGTACTGGAAAACATCGGTGAATCCACGCAATATGGTCAAATTGTTAATTTAATTCACCAGGCTGCCATTGAAAAACCCAGGTTATCGCAATTAGCTGACCGCGTCGCCAGGCCGTTTTTGCTATTCGTTATATTGAGTGCCGCACTTGCTGCGGCTTTACTATGGAATGTTGACCACGGGCGGGCGTTGATGACGGCTGCCGCCGTACTAATTGTGACCTGCCCATGTGCATTATCGCTGGCAACCCCTGCCGCCATGCTTTCCAGCGCCAGCGCCTTTGTAAAACGCGGCATTTTAATCCGGCGCTTACAAGCCATTGAAAGCATTGCCAATATTGACACGGTTATTTTTGATAAAACCGGCACGCTGACTGACAATCATATTGCAGTAAAATCGATTGCCGTTAAAAGCGGTTTATCCGAAAACAGCGCGCTGGCATTGGCGGCAACAATTGCACAGCACTCCATGCACCCTGTTTCGCGCGCACTGGTAAATGCGTATGCAGAAAACCCGGCACAGAATGATACGCCGCAAAACACAGTCATTGAGCTAACCAGTATCCAGGAACAAGTGGGTGCCGGCATTAGCGCAACATTAAAAGAGAACGCTGCATATACCGGCACCTTAAAGCTTGGCTCTGCAAAATTTTGTGGCACCTCAAATCTAGCAAACCCGACTTTAACAAACCCAAACTTGGTAACCCAAGTCACAGACACACTCGCACAACAAGTCTATCTTGCAGATGATAATGGCTGGCTAGCCACATTTAGTTTGCAGGAAGCAATTAAATCAAATGCGACACTGACGGTACAGCAACTAAAAAATGCGAAGCTTGAAGTTGAGCTTTTATCTGGCGACCAGGCACACACGGTAGAAAACACTGCACGCGAAGTCGGCATTGCTCAATTTCAGGCCGCATGCAGCCCAGGTGATAAATTATTGCGGTTACAGATGCTGAAGCAACAGGGAAAAAAGGTACTCATGGTGGGCGACGGCTTAAATGATGGTCCAATTTTAGCGAGTGCGCACGTCTCGATTGCGATGGGAAAAGGCGTGCCACTCACGCTCGCACAGGCAGATTACGTCCTGCTTAACGGCGATATTGGCCAAATTCCACAACTGATTCGCCATGCGCAAAAAACCATGCACGTAATTAAGCAAAACATTAGCTGGGCAATTGCTTACAATGCAATTTGTGTTCCGTTGGCATTTTTTGGTATGTTGTCTGCTTGGCAAGCTGGCTTGGGCATGGCTGTCAGTTCGCTTATTGTGGTTGCCAACGCCTTACGTTTAACCCAATTTTCAAGCACAAATTTAACGCATAAGGCTAAATAATGGATATACTATTTATACTTATTCCGCTTTCGGTAGTCATGGCGCTAGTAGTGCTGGTTGGGCTTTGGTGGGCGGTTTATCACGGCCAGTTTGAAGACATCGAAGATGAAGGCAAAAGGATTTTGGAAGACGAACAGTGAATTATTGATTAAAATTACAAGCATGCAGAATATTTAATCATTACTTTGCAGGGCTGTTGATATATATCAAACAAACTTTAGGCATAGTGCGACAAAATGCCACGTGTAAAATTAACAAAGAATCATCAATAAGTAGCAAATCAATCGGTGCCATTTAACTGGCACTTAGGGAGGAAGCAAATGCAAGACCTAAATATTCAATCAAATACGTATAGCGATGGTGTTATACGGCAATTTTCTATCATGGCCGTGATTTGGGGAGTGGTGGGCATGCTGGTGGGGGTGATTATTGCCTCTCAACTTGTTTGGCCTGAACTTAATCTCGGTTTACCCTGGACTAGTTTTGGTCGCCTGAGACCGCTGCATACCAATGCGGTAATTTTTGCATTTGGTGGTTGTACCTTGTTTGCTACGTCATATTACGTCGTGCAGCGTACCTGTCAAACGCGGCTATTTATGCCTAAACTTGCGAGCTTTACCTTTTGGGGCTGGCAGTTAGTCATCGTTGCGGCAGCAATCTCATTACCTTTAGGTTATACGCAAGGTAAAGAATATGCTGAATTGGAATGGCCAATTGACTTGTTGATTGCAGTGGTCTGGGTATCGTATGCCATCGTGTTTTTCGGTACACTTGCCAAGCGTAAAATCAAGCACATCTATGTAGCCAACTGGTTCTTTGGCGCATTTATTCTTACCGTCGCTTTGTTGCATATTGTAAACAGTGCTGCGATGCCTGCCAGCGCGATGAAATCTTACTCAGCTTATGCAGGGGTGCAAGATGCAATGGTGCAATGGTGGTATGGTCACAACGCGGTTGGCTTCTTCTTGACGGCTGGCTTCCTGGGCATTATGTACTACTTTGTGCCTAAACAAGCTGAGCGCCCTGTTTACTCCTATAGTCTTTCAATTATTCACTTTTGGGCACTGATTTTTACCTACATGTGGGCGGGTCCTCACCACCTACACTACACAGCACTGCCTGATTGGACGCAATCTCTAGGCATGGTGTTCTCATTGGTGTTATTAGCACCAAGCTGGGGCGGTATGATTAACGGTATTATGACTATGTCAGGCGCATGGCACAAATTACGTACCGACCCTATTCTTCGCTTCTTAATTGTCTCGTTATCTTTCTATGGCATGAGTACGTTTGAAGGCCCGATGATGGCAATTAAAACCGTAAACTCACTCTCGCACTACACTGACTGGACAGTAGGTCATGTGCATTCCGGTGCATTGGGCTGGGTGGGTATGGTTTCAATGGGTGCTTTGTACTTTATGATTCCTAAACTTTTTGGTAAAAAAGAAATGCACAGCATTAAAGCCATTGAAGCACATTTCTGGTTAGCGACAACCGGTATTGTGCTTTACATTGCAGCACTTTGGATTTCCGGTGTGATGGAAGGCTTAATGTGGCGCGCTATCAATACTGACGGCACCCTTACCTATACTTTTGTGGAGTCTGTTAAAGCAAAAACTCCCTACTACATGATTCGGACGTTAGGTGGCCTGCTCTATCTGAGTGGCATGATTATCATGTTATGGAATGTGGTTAAAACAACCACTAGCGGCAAAGCGGTTGTTGTTAATATTCCTCCTGTCCATGCACACGCTTAAGGGAAAACATTATGTCAAATCATGAAGTAAAAAGTGGTAACAACCACGAAAAAGTTGAAACCAATAGCTTTCTAATGATTGTTTTAATTTTAATCACAGTAGCGTTTGGTGGTTTGGTGGAAATTGTGCCACTGTTTTTTCAAAAATCAACGACGGAGCCAATTAAAGGCTTAATGCCGTACACGTCATTGCAATTGGCGGGACGTGACATCTACACGCGTGAAGGCTGCTACAACTGCCATTCACAGATGATACGTCCGTTCCGTGCTGAAACTTTGCGCTACGGGCATTATTCGGTAGCAGGTGAGTCTGTATATGACCATCCATTCCAATGGGGTAGCAAACGTACTGGTCCAGATTTAGCGCGTGTTGCCGGTAGATACAGTGACGACTGGCATCGCATTCACTTAATCAACCCACGCGACCTTGTGCCCGAATCCATCATGCCGGCGTATCCATGGCTAGAAACCAATCTGGTAGACGCGGAAGCGATGCCGTCCCACATGAAGGCATTGCGTACGGTAGGCGTACCTTATACTGATGATGATATTGCAGGTGCAACAGAAGCTGTTAAAGGTAAAACTGAGATGGACGCAGTAATTGCTTACTTGCAGGTACTGGGTATCCACTTGAAGTAAGCCCATTCACCTTGAGTAAGGAGAAAGTATTATGGACATCAACACACTCCGTATTGTGGCCACAGTTGCCAGTTTCATTGTATTTATTGGCATTGCCGTATGGG
>PHCL01000128.1 GCA_002842195.1 Betaproteobacteria bacterium HGW-Betaproteobacteria-20
AAACAGACACCCCTACGGTAGATGACATGGACTGGAAGCATGCACTTAAAATTGGCTTTGCGCAGACGCTGTCGTTGATACCCGGTGTTTCCCGCGCAGGCGCAACTATTCTGGGCGGTATGGTGTTTGGTTTGTCACGTCGTGCGGCTACGGAGTTTTCCTTCTTTCTATCAATACCCATCATGTTTGCAGCAACTACATTTGACATGTATACAAGCCGTAATGTGCTGACATGGCAGGATACAGGCACATTTGCAGTGGGCTTTATCACGGCATTTATAAGCGCGCTACTGGTGATAAAAGGCTTGTTGCGCTACGTCGCGCACCATGACTTTAAAGTGTTTGCATGGTATCGCATCATTTTTGGCACGATGGTGCTGATATACTTTTGGCCATGAGTGTAGCCATGAATCATTACGATGATTTAGTTGCAACATTAAATTTATTCGCAACTCCCGTAGCAAATGAGCCTTTAATATTTGGTGATGCTATGGATAAGCTGGATCACAAAGCCTACACTTTTACCGCGACGCTTGCCGTACTGCCTTTTTTACAACCAATACCTTTGGGTGTTTTTGCGCTGATTGGCAGTGCCGCTTTTATTGCTCTGGGCGTGCAACTATTCAAAGGAGAACAAGCCCTAGCGTTGCCGCAAAAAATTCGTGCGGTAGCTTTAAACTTGCGTATGCGCAAAGCTTTAGTTAGCACTTGCTTAAAAATTATTGGATTTTGTCGTTGCTTTACCAAGCCTCGTTTAAGCTTTCTAGTTAAAGGCAAACTAGGTCAACAAATTGGTGGCTTTGTTTTTATTGCTGTCGGCATATTGGTCGCTATTCCATTAGGTGGTGTAGTACCATTCAAAAACTTATTTCCTAGCTTAGCTGTCCTATTTTACTGCACAGGCGAGATTGAGCATGATGGCTTAATGGCGGTTTTTGCGCTCATATGTCTGGTACTGACGGTAATTTTTTATGGCTTGCTGATTTACATGGCATGGAAATTTGGCGCGGCAGCTATTAACCGCTTTTTTTGGAAATAGTGCGTTAAAATCTTACAAATCTTGTAATGAGCAATTTTGATTAGGAATGGTCATGAAAAAATTTCTTAAATATTCTGCATATGGTCTGGGTGGTTTAATTAGCCTGGCTTTGTTAGTGGTGATTGTTGTTTCCGTTACCTTTAATCCAAATGATTACAAACAAAAAATAATTGATCTGGTACAAGAGAAAAAGGAACGAACGCTCAAATTAGATGGTGACATCAAGTTAGCGTTTTGGCCAAAAATTGGCGCCGATTTAGGCAAAATTTCACTTTCTGAACATAAAAGTAGTCAGGAATTTGCCTCGGTCAATAGCGTTAGGGTCTCGCTGGCTTTGCTACCGCTACTTAAAAAAGAATTGATTGTCGATACTATTTACATTGATGGGGCAAAAGCCAACATCGTTAAATACAAAGATGGCAGCACCAATTTTGATGACTTACTCAGCAAGGACGACGAAGAATCACAAGACATTAAGTTTGATGTAGATGGCATCATCGTCACCAACTCTGCGGTGAACTATACAGATGAAAGTTCCGGTGCTAAATACGCACTCTCTAAATTCAACTTAACCTCTGGTCATATTGCCCTGGCCGAACCCGTCGATTTAGCTACAGACTTTTCAATTGTTGCAAATCAACCTGAAATTTCGGCTGACGCTAAGCTCAAAGGTAATTTTTTAGTCAATCCAGAAACTAAACACTTTGCGGCTAAAGGGCTGGACGCCACGATTAAAGGTGATTTATTCGGCGGTAAAGATGTGAGCATTACCGCCAGTGGTGATATTGATGCCAAACCAGACGCACAGGAGTTTTTAGTCAATAGTTTAAAACTGGCTGCATCAGGTCAATTTAGCGGTGCAAAACTAACCATAGACTTAAATGCACCTCAGTTGGTGGCACAAAAAGACGAAGTCACCGGTAAAAAAATAACCGTGCGTTTGTCGCAAGATAAAGCTGGTGACACTTTTAAAGCAAACTTGGTTTTGGCGGATATGAAAGGCTCGCCAAAGGCATTACAAAGTAGCGGCATTACAGGTGACATAGCTGGAGTACAAGGCAAACGTACTATTAACGGTAAATTTTCATCTCCATTCAACGGCAATCTTGAAAACCTGATTTTTGACTTACCCAAACTTGCTGGTAATTTAGACATTAAAGACCCAAGCTTACCCAATGGCGCCATGCAAGGTCGCTTTGATTTATCGCTACATACCGATATTAAAAATGAATTGGCCAATAGCAAATTTAACTTGAATATTGATGACACTAAATTAAATGGCGATGTGGCGGTAGCAAGCTTCAAAAAACCCAACATCAAATTTAATTTAAATGCCGACAAGCTTAACCTGAATAAACTGCTGGTAAAATCAAGTCAGCCAGCCGCTACCAGTAGCGACAAACCGGCTGATTTAAGTGTGCTGAAATCACTGTTGCTCGAAGGTAAACTCAATGTGGGCAGTATCTTGTATGAAAAATACCAAGTTTCAGGCTTAAACGTCAATATCAAAGCTGATGGCGAAAAATTGGCATTGACCGGCCTGAATGTAAAATTGGATGACAGCCGAATCAAAGGCAATATAGGTATCAGCAACTTTGCAAAACCCCTCTATACGTTTGATATCGATATTGACCAGTTGGATGTTGATAAATATGTCAGCACCAGCGAAGCGACCGGTGATAGCAAAGCAAGTGATAAACCATTGGATTTAGGCGCACTCAAAGCGCTTAATGCTGATGGTTCTTTACGCATTGGCAATCTGAAATATGGAAAGACCAAAGCCTCCAATATTCGTATCGACCTGAAAGCTGATGGCCAAAAGCTTAGCCTCAACCCGCTGGCGGCAAAAGTAGATGACAGCCAAATTAACGCAAGTATAGGTATTGCACGTTTTAGCGACCCGGTTTACAGCTTTAACGTGAACATTGATAAGTTGGACGCAGATAAATACATCACCAAAAGCGACAATACAGCAGCTGCAAAAAGTACAGGTGATACGCCGATTGATTTGAGCGCGCTAAAAAAGCTTAACGCTTCTGGCGAAGCGAAAATCGGCTGGCTTAAATTAGCCAATGTTAAAACGGAAAACGTAAATATAGGCTTAAAAGCTGAGGGCGGCGTAGCAACGCTATCGCCATTTTCAGCAAATTTGTATCAAGGTAGCATGAGTGGCATATTAAAGGTGGATGCGCGCGCAACACCTGGCATTGCTTTTAAACAAAGTATGAAAGGCATCGCTATTGGCCCTTTACTTTTGGATTCTATCAATAACGACATGTTATCTGGTAAAGGCACCATGGATGTTGATGTGACGACCACCGGCAATAGCGTAAATGCGCTTAAAAAGGCGCTTGCTGGCAATGCTTCACTAAATTTAGCCGATGGTGCGCTGAAGGGTATAGATATTGCCGGCACCATTCGCGGGTTAAAAAACAAGCTGAATGTACTTCAAGCCAAGGATAGCATTGACGCGGATAGTAAAAAGAAAACTGACTTTAGCGAACTTACAGCCACTTTCAATATTAAAAATGGCGTAGCACATAACGAAGATTTGGCCATGAAAGCGCCGGTTCTGCGCTTGGCAAAAGGCGATAGTCATGGCGATATAGACATTGGCAATGAATCCATTAATTACTTGGCCAAACCTACGATTGTTAAATCACTCAGCGGACAGGGCGGCGCTGACCTTGATGCGCTTGCTGGCTTTGCTATCCCTGTAAAAATTACCGGGACATTTTCTAATCCTAAATACGGCATGGATTTTGCCGCAATTGGTACAGCTTTAGCAAAATCCAACTTGCTGGATAAAGTGGGCGGAGACAAAGCTACTGCCGTGAAAGAATTGATTGGTGGTGATGATAAAGTGGATGCACTTAAAGGTTTATTAGGCAAGAAAAAGCCTGCAGATTCAGCAGCACCAGCAAATGCCGATAGCACCGCGCAACCTGTTGCGCCTGCTGAGGCACCAAAATCAGCAGAAGAACAGGCCAAAGATAAAGCGGCAGAAAAACTTAAAAAACTACTTAAGTTTTAGGTCGTAATAATATAATAACACCCATCAGTGTGAACGCTTCATAGCTGTTGTTTAGCATCCACTATTTTTACCGGTATCGGGTAACCTCTTCATGTCAAATTTTGCAAATCGCCTGATTGCTTGGCAAAAGGTACATGGGCGGCACGATTTGCCTTGGCAAAATACGACTGACCCTTACGCGATTTGGGTGTCAGAAATCATGTTGCAGCAAACGCAGGTGGTAGCGGTCATTGGCTATTACAGTAAGTTCATGCAGCGCTTTCCTGACATCACAACGCTAGCGTCTGCCACACAGGAAGAGGTGCTGCAACATTGGAGCGGCCTGGGTTATTACTCAAGAGCGCGAAATCTACATCATGCAGCACAGGCCATTGTAAATGAGCATGGCGGGCAATTTCCACAAGATTTCGACACCATTCAAACGCTTTCTGGCATTGGTCGATCAACCGCTGCAGCCATCGCTTCATTTGCATTTAATCAAGTACGAACCATTTTAGACGGGAACGTTAAACGTGTACTTGCCAGGCATTTTTTAGTTGAAGGCTGGACTGGCACCCCAAAAATTGAACGGGAATTATGGGCGCTTGCAGAAAATCTCTTGCCAACACAGGATATGGTTGCCTACACACAAGGTTTAATGGATCTGGGTGCAACGCTTTGTACCAGAAGCAACCCTAAATGTAGCATCTGTCCGTTAAATAATACTTGTGAGGCATTCAAACAACAACGGGTACATGCCCTACCAACCCCTAAACCTCGCAAAGCCATTCCTGAAAAATGCACCACTATGCTGATATTAATGCATGGCGATGAAGTGATGCTGGAAAAACGCCCGCCAACTGGCATTTGGGGCGGCTTGTGGGGCTTTCCTGAAGTTGAAGCTAATCATGACATTGAAGGATTCGTGCACAATCAACTTGGTATCACTGTGTTAGCAGATAAACCTTTGCCAATGCTTAGCCACACATTTACTCACTTTAAGCTCCATATTCAGCCACAAACCTTGCAAGTCGTAAAATTGAACCCCAGTACATGCGAGGCTGGCAAAATAT
>PHCL01000129.1 GCA_002842195.1 Betaproteobacteria bacterium HGW-Betaproteobacteria-20
ATTGGGGAGTCGCCAAGTTGGTTAAGGCACTGGGTTTTGATCCCAGCATCCGAAGGTTCGAGTCCTTCCTCCTCAGCCAAAATTTAGCATGTAGATAATCAGTCTGCATTGAGTAAAATAATAAGCGTGTAGATTTTTGATTTACGCGCTTTTATTTTTACTACGCTTTAATAGCAAAAGCTTAATATTAAAGCTTTAGTATTAAAAAGTATTTTTGTATTTTATCGCTGGTATAAAACCCGGCACAATAGGAAATCAGCAGATGTCTAACGGCAACTTGATGGTCTTTACTGGCAACGCCAACCCAGTGCTTGCGCAAGAAGTGGCTGCACACCTGGGTATCGCACTTGGCCACGCTCACGTAGGCACGTTCAGCGATGGTGAAACAACGGTTGAATTGCTGGAAAATGTACGCGGTCGCGATGTTTTTGTATTGCAATCCACCAGCCACCCAACAAATGACAGCTTAATGGAAGTCATGGTCATGGTGGATGCACTGCGCCGCTCATCTGCAGGCCGCATTACTGCCGCTATCCCCTACTTCGGTTATTCCAGGCAAGATCGCCGTCCACGTTCAGCGCGCGTTGCCATTACTGCAAAAGTAGTGGCAAATATGCTCACGGGTGTCGGTGTTAATCGCCTGCTGACAATGGATTTACACTCAGACCAGATTCAAGGTTTTTTTGATATTCCGGTAGATAATATTTACGCTACGCCGATTTTGCTGGTCGATTTGTTAAAGCAGAATCATGAAGATTTAATGGTAGTTTCACCTGATGTTGGCGGCGTTGTGCGTGCTCGCGCTGCGGCCAAACAACTAAATTCAGATTTAGCTATTATTGACAAACGTCGCCCAAAACCGAATGTCGCCAAAGTAATGAACATTATTGGCGATGTCGCCGGACGTACCTGCGTGATTATGGATGACATGGTTGATACCGCAAATACACTTTGCGAAGCAGCCGCCGCACTAAAAGAACACGGCGCAAAAAAAGTAATTGCTTACGCGACACATCCAGTATTATCTGGCGGCGCCGCGGCACGTATTATGAATTCTGAATTAGATGAGTTAGTCGTTACCAACACCATTGCACTTGGCGAAGAGTCAGCCAATTGCAAAAAAATTCGCCAGTTAAGCGCGGCCGGGCTGTTGGCAGAAACGATACGCAGAATCAGCCAGGAGGATTCAGTAAGTTCGTTATTTATGGACTAACCATCGTCATTCTAATCAATGCCCTAAGTAGCCAACCTATTAGTTCATTAACTATCAGTTTGTTAATGACAAGAAAATAAAAAAGTTTTTTAATCCTGCTTTCTGGTCGCGGAAAGCAGTCTTTGTGAAGTAAGGCCCTCAAAAGCCCAGTAGTAAATTTAAGTTTTAAATTTAGGAGTAATAAAATGTCTATCGAAATTAATGCAGTAAAGCGTGATGCAAAAGGTACGGGTGCGAGCCGCCGTCTTCGTCGCGCAGGCACAGTGCCAGGTGTAGTTTATGGTGGCGGCAAAGAAGCCATTCCACTGGAAATTAACGCTAAAGAGTTATTTCTTGAGTTTCGCCATGAGGCTTTCCATGCTTCAGTGCTAAGTTTGAACCTGGATGGCAAAAAAGAAAATGTATTGCTACGTGACTTTCAAATGCACCCAGTACGCAACACCATTCAACACATTGATTTTCAACGTGTCAGTGCTACTGAAAAAATCCACGTTAAAGTTCCTTTCCACTTTATCAATGCGGATATTGCGCCAGGTGTAAAACTAGGCGGCGGCATTGTGGCACATATCTTAACTGAAGCAGACGTAAGCTGCTTGGCAAAAGATTTGCCAGAGTTCGTTGAAGTAGACGTGGCTAAACTTGAAATGGGCGACTCAATTCACTTGTCAGAACTTAAACTGCCAAAAGGCGTTTCATTTGTGCAATTAGCACATGGTGATGACGCTGCAGTAGCTTCTATCGCTAAAACACGCGGTGGTATTTCTGAAGCAGCGGCAGAAGAAACACCAGCAACTCCAGAAGCTTAAGTTTTAAGCATGCAACAGAACGCGCACTTTGGTACGAAGTGCGCGTTTTTTATTGGTACTATTGCATTATGAACGGAATTAAACTTTTTGTAGGCTTGGGTAATCCCGGCGACAAGTACGCCGCAACGCGCCATAATGCCGGATTTTGGTGGGTAGATCAGCTCGCAGCGCAAACCAATAGCAAATTGGTATTAGACGCCAAGTTTTTTTGTGTGGCTGGTAAACTAAGTCCGACTGCTGACACCTGGCTGCTTAAACCCACTACTTTTATGAATGCGAGTGGCAAAGCGGTTGCAGCATTGGCCAATTATTACAAAATTGCACCTGCACAAATTCTGGTTATTCATGATGAGTTAGACTTACAACCGAACACGGCAAAACTGAAAAAAGGCGGCGGCAACAGCGGGCATAATGGCCTAAAAGACATTACTGCCGCGCTTGGCACACAAGATTTTTGGCGCTTACGAATAGGCATCGGCCATCCGGGTGATCGTAGCGAAGTGGTAAACTTTGTACTGAAAGCGCCCACAAAAGATGAACAGGCCGCAATCAACCAATGTGTTGATGACAGCATGCAAATTGTGCCGTACTTGTTAAGCGGCGACTTTGAAACTGCGATGTTAAAATTGCATACTAAAAAATAAGTTTTCTGGTCATTTCGACGAAAATCGGAATCTTGCGCCTTTATTCACGACTTAAAAGCTAGCAGATTCCTATTAAACTAAAAGTGACATCAATTAGCTGTATTGGAAAAAATATGAAATGTGGAATTGTAGGCTTGCCAAATGTAGGGAAATCCACCCTGTTCAACGCCATTACCAAAGCAGGTATTGCGGCTGAAAACTATCCATTTTGCACCATTGAGCCTAACGTGGGCATTGTAGAAGTACCGGACAAACGCATGCAGCCGTTAATCGACATCGTAAAGCCACAACGCATTCAACCTGCCATTGTTGAAATGGTCGACATTGCAGGCTTAGTTGCCGGCGCATCAAAAGGTGAAGGTCTGGGCAACAAGTTTTTAGCTAATATCCGCGAAACAGACGCAATTGCACACGTAGTGCGCTGCTTTGAAGACAGCAATGTGATTCATGTGGCTAACAAAATAGACCCAATGTCTGACATTGAAGTTATTAACACTGAACTTGCGCTGGCTGACATGGAAACAGTAGAAAAAACCATGCAGCGCGAAAGCAAAAAAGCAAAAAGCGGTGATAAAGAAGCCATTGCTTTAATGGCCGTGTTAGATAAAGTTTTACCTTGTTTAAACCAAGCCAAAGCCGTGCGCACGCTGGGCTTGGATGACGATGAACTGCAAATACTTAAACCACTTTGCCTGATTACCGTAAAGCCAGTGATGTACCTTGCCAACGTAGATGAAACGGGCTTTGAAAATAACCCTCTTTTACAAAAAGTGATTGATTTAGGCAAAGCGGAACACGCGCCAGTCGTCGCCATTTGTGCCAAAATAGAATCTGAAATTTCAGAACTGGAAGACGAAGATAAAGCCTTATTTTTAGCCGAGCTCGGCCAAGATGAACCTGGCCTGAACCGCGTAATCCGCGCTGCCTACGACTTACTCGGCCTGCAAACCTACTTTACCGCCGGCGTGCAAGAAGTGCGCGCCTGGACTGTTAAAAAAGGCGCAACCGCACCACAAGCCGCAGGCGTGATTCATACTGACTTTGAACGCGGCTTTATTCGTGCAGAAGTCATTCAATATGAAGAATACGTGAAAAATAAAGGCGAACAAGGCTCAAAAGAAGCAGGCAAAATGCGCCTTGAAGGCAAAGAATATATTGTGCAGGATGGTGATGTAATGCACTTTAGGTTTAACGTTTAGCTGCGCGAGGTTTAACGTTTAGCATATCATTCAAATACCCGTTCATGGTGAGCCTGTCGAACCACCTCTTCGACAAGCTCAGGGTAAACGGTCATTTGATGCAAAAGTAAATTAGCTAAAATCACCCTAAAAACACAAACTATTTTTGACAACAAGCGCCTAAACCACTAGAATTGCGCCCTTGCTAAAGCTTAAGAATTTAAAACTTTGCAACCCAGTTTAAACGGTGATGTAGCTCAGCTGGTTAGAGCACAGGATTCATAATCCTGGGGTCGAGGGTTCAAGTCCCTCTTTCACCACCAAATAAAAAAGCCGCGCCTTTGGGCGTGGCTTTTTTATTAGCGGTACACTTATACGTTTAAAGTGCAAATAGCTTAGCCTTCATAACAAAACATTGGGGTAGTCATGTTTGAACAAACCTTTAAAAATATCGACGATATTCTGCATAAAGACGCAGGCGCCACCAGCGAGCTGGATTACACCGAGCAAACCTCTTGGATTTTGTTTTTAAAGTATCTCGATGCCTTAGAGCAAACCAAGGCGATGGAAGCCGAGCTGGAAGGCAAAACTTACAGCTTTATTATTGATGAAGCCTATCGCTGGCCGACATGGGCAGCGCCTAAAACTGCTGATGGTAAGTTTGACCACAACAACGCCTTAACGGGTGATGACCTTAAAGACTTTGTAAACCTCAAGTTATTTCCCTACCTAAAAGGCTTTAAGCAGCGCGCCACTGGGCCAAACACCATTGAATATAAAATCGGTGAGATTTTTGGTGAGATTAACAACAAAATTCAAAGCGGTTACAACCTGCGTGAAGTGATTGAGCGCATTGATGAATTAAGCTTTAACACCCAAGCTGAAAAACACGAGCTTTCGCACCTGTACGAAGCTAAAATTAAAAACATGGGCAACGCAGGGCGTAACGGTGGCGAATATTACACGCCGCGCCCGTTGATTCGCGCCATGATACAAGTGGTTAAACCAAAAATTGGCGAAACGATTTATGACGGCGCAGTAGGTAGCGCGGGCTTTTTGTGTGAAGCGTTTGATTACTTGCGTAGCCAGCCTAATCTTAGCACCAGCGACTTAAGCACCCTGCAAACCAGCACGTTTTATGGCAAAGAGAAAAAGAGCCTAGCCTACGTGATAGCCATTATGAACATGATTCTACATGGCATAGAAGCGCCCAATAT
>PHCL01000130.1 GCA_002842195.1 Betaproteobacteria bacterium HGW-Betaproteobacteria-20
AGGGATGCAAGTCTATGACCGTGTACTCGTTTCAATCGGCCGTCGACCAAATGGTAAAAACATTGGTGCTGAAAATGCTGGCGTAGCGGTGGATGAATGGGGCTTTATCAATGTAGATAAACAGCAACGCACCAATGTAAGCCATATTTTCGCCATCGGCGATATTGTCGGCCAACCCATGTTAGCGCATAAAGCTACACATGAAGCCAAAGTGGCGGCTGAAGTGATTGCCGGTCACAAAGTTGAATTCCAAGCCATGGCAATCCCATCTGTCGCCTATACCGACCCTGAAATCGCCTGGGCAGGCGTGACGGAAACTGAAGCCAAGGCCAAAGGCATTGAAATTGAAAAAGCCAGTTTCCCATGGGCGGCAAGCGGACGTGCGCTTTCTATTGCACGCACCGAAGGTTCAACCAAGCTGATATTCGATAAGACCACGCACCGCGTTATCGGTGCAGGTATTGTCGGTGTGAATGCCGGTGAATTGTTGGCGGAAGCGGTGCTTGCCATTGAAATGGGCGCAGATGCGCATGATTTGGGATTAACTATCCACGCCCATCCTACTTTATCGGAAACAGTGTGTTTTGCGGCCGAGATGAAAGAAGGTACGATTACCGATATGATGCCACCTAAAAAGCGCTAGAGTCACACAATGCAGCTTTCTGATTTTAAAACACAACTAGCGTCACTATTACCAAGTGACAGAGTCTTTACCGACCCTGTTGACTGTTATGCGTACGCTTACGATAATTCGCGAATTTTTCATTCGCCGATTGCCGTAGTTTTTCCACTCAATGCTGCAGAAGTGCAGGCCGTTATCAAGCTTTGCAATTTAAATAAAGTGCCTGTGGTGCCGCGTGGACGTGGCACTGGTACGGCCGGCGGCAGTGTGCCGGAGGCAGGTGGAGTGGTGTTGTCATTAGAGCGCATGACTAAAATTATCAGCGTTGACCCGGATAATCGCATGGCGATTGTTGAACCCGGGGTGTTGAATCAAGAGCTGCAGGATGCGATTAAAGGCGTGGGTTTCTTTTGGCCGCCTGACCCATCCAGCGCGGCGTATTGCAGTGTTGGCGGTAATCTGGCAACCTGCGCGGCAGGGCCGCATGCAGTGAAGTACGGCGTTGCACGCGACCATGTGCTTGGCTTAAAAGCGGTAACTGGTAGCGGCGATATTATCAGAACAGGCTGTTATACCAGCAAGGGTGTGGTGGGGTATGATTTAACCAGATTGCTGGTAGGTTCAGAAGGTACGCTGGCGGTGATTGTGGAAGCCACGCTCAAGCTCACGCCATTGCCTAAACACACCGGCGGCATTACTGCGGAATTTGTCGATACGTTTAGTTGCGCAAAGGCCATCGCGGCAATTATGGCGCAGCCTTACACACCCAGTGCCCTGGAGTTTCTGGATAATGGTGCGTTGAATTTAATCCGTGGACGTCATAAAAATTTATTGCCCGAAAATGCCAAAGCGTATTTGATGATAGAAGTGGATGGCGCGCAGCAGGAGATTGTGGAAGCGACTGCGGCAATATTGCAAGCCTGCCAGGTGGACGGTTTAATTGAAGCCAAACCGGCGCATGACACCAAAGCGCTATGGGCAGCGCGCAAAGCGTTATCACCATTATTAAAAGATATTGCACCGAAAAAAATCAATGAAGACATTGCCGTGCCGGTTTCACATTTACCGGAATTATTGACTGGCCTGGAGAAACTGGCTGCACAGCACCAAATTTCCAACGTGAATTTTGGTCATGCGGGCAATGGCAATATTCATGTGAATTTGCTGGTGAATCCCGATAATGCCGCTGAAATGAAACGTGCTTATGAGTGCCTGGATGAGGTATTTAGTTTAGTGTTATTGCTGCAAGGTACGTTGTCTGGCGAGCACGGCGTAGGTATGGCAAAACGCCCGTTTGTCTCGCGTGAGATAGATGCAAGCACGATGAATCTGATGAAAGCGCTTAAACTTACTTTCGACCCAGTTAATATTCTGAATCCAGGCAAGTTGTTCCCATAACTTTTAATGGCATGAAATTGCTGGTGCTATACACGCTTAAAAAAGCATAATTTTCATTAAATTCAGGGTAGCTTCATGAGTGATGCTCTGTAAGCCTTGTAGATAGAGGCTCGCAGAGCCCTATTTTTCTCTCGTGAGTTTTAACACCTGTGAATTCAACTTTGAAGTGCAATTTTGATTAACAGAGTTTAAGCGGGCAAGATGCGGTAGCATTTTGCTTTTTAGATTCCCCAGTCGGAATTGCAAAGATGAACTATGAATTGCCCCGGTAATCCCCCTACATGAAGTGAATTATAAGAGTGTAGGATGGAAAAGAAAACGCCCCAATCTCTCGAGAGGGGCGTCTTTATTGGTGGGAAAGAGTTAACAAAACAAGTTAATTCAAGCTAGTAAATACAAGGTTTTTTTGTTGTTTATGTGTTGATAGTTACCCCAAAAGACCTTTGCAAAAGTATTTAATTACACAATTTTTACCCGTTCGTGCTGAGCTTGTCGAAGCGCACTTTGTTTGCAATCAATAGGTTGTATGTCCCACCCTTCGACAAGCTCAGGGCGAGCGGTGAGTAGTTCGGACTTTTGCAAAGGTCTTCCCAAGTATTTAGATATTCTTCAAGGTTCTATCTAATCCTACGCACTCACTATCAGCTTTTGTTCACTTAATTCAAATGTTCACGTAACGTGAACATTTGAATTAAGTGAACAAAATGAAATTACATAACATCAGAAAAGACTATGTTTTTACAGACCTGCATCTGTACTTGATTGATATAAATACTTTTGAAATCCGACAAATAGTTGCCTGATTTCTGAAGTGTTACCTAATTCAGTTGTTGCGTCATGAATAGACTGATACTTAAGGCCAATTAAATCTTTGAGCTTTTCTTGGCTTAATTCATCCACGCCTTGTTTGATATATTGCCCTAATACAAAATCAATAAAGGCTGTTTGTTTGTCTGCAAAATGGTGGTGAATCTCATTTTCAGCAATTGCAACGCGATTACTACGTGTAAGGGGCTGCAGGGCAAAAGCCACATGCGCTAGCACATCAAATAAATCGCTATTTTCTGCATCTACAATGCGCTGCATTTCGGCTAATACTTCTTTGTTAAAGCCTTTTTCGCTTAAGCCTTCTAGCAGCTTCTTACGCGTTTCTGGGTTGCTCCAAATTTCGCGTAGTTTATCTTCATCTTTAAAAAAATCAGGCAATACGCCAAATAAGCTTTGCAAAAATTGCGCGCTAGACATTGGCTTGCCATCTGCACCCCAAAAGCTAGTCGCCATCATGTGTTGAATTTGCCGCGTTTTACCATCTGATAAGGTGATGAGAATTTTCTCAGGTTTTGGTTTTGGTTCGGGTGCATAAGTCGCTCTAGGCTGTTCCGCACGTAAACCGTCATTTGTTTTTATTGCACCATCTGGTTCAAGCGGCTCTGGCTCACCATCCCATTCAGGGTCAGAAAAATGGTGGTGCGCTTTTACAAAGTCATAAATCGTGAAGTAATCTTTGCCGTCATATAAGCGCGTGCCACGGCCAATAATCTGTTTAAACTCAATCATGCTATTCACTTCACGCATTAGCACAATGTTGCGCACGTTGCGTGCATCTACGCCTGTAGAAAGTTTTTGTGATGTCGTAAGTATGGTCGGGATTGCATTATCATTATCTTGAAACGCTTTTAAATATTGATCGCCAAGTGCGCCATCGGCTGCCGTTACGCGCACACAGTAATCAGGATCTTTGCTGGTTTTAATCTGATTGATGTAATCGCGCACTTCCAAGGCATGCTCTTGCGAAGCACAGAACACCAGAGTTTTCTCACGCTGATTGATTAAATCCATAAACAGCTTCACGCGGTATTGTTCACGCGCGGGTATTTTAATCGTGCGGTTGAAGTCGCTTTCTTTATAAAGCTTGCCAGGTTCAGCTTCACCTTGCACCACCACGCCGTCACCTGGCGTGTAGATGTACTCATCCATTGTCGTGGCAATTTGCTTCACTTTAAATGGCGTTAAAAAGCCATCGTTGATGCCTTCTTTAAGCGAGTACACATACACAGGCTCACCAAAGTAAGCATAAGTATCTACATTGTCTTTGCGTTTAGGCGTTGCGGTTAAGCCTAGCTGAACCGCAGGTGAAAAATACTCCAAAATGCCGCGCCAATTACCCTCATCATTCGCGCCGCCACGGTGGCATTCGTCGATAATAATAAAATCAAAAAAGTCTGGCGGATATTCACCAAAGTTAGGTTTAACTTGTGGTTCGTTCCGTTCGTGGTGAGCCTGTCGAACCACATCTTGATTCCGCCCTTCGACAAGCTCAGGGTGAACGGTTTCTGAAGTTTCGCCGTTACCACCGCTCATAAAGGTTTGAAAAATGGTAAAAAAGATATTGCCGTTTTTAGGTACGCGACCTTTTTTACTAATTTCATCAGGCGCGATGCGCACTAATGCATCTTCGGCAAAGGCTGAAAAAGCGTTATACGCTTGGTCAGCTAATCCGTTACGGTCGGCTAAAAACAATATACGCGGCCTGCGTTGTTTACTTTGGTCTAATTCGCGGCTTAAATTCCAACGGCTGTAAAATAACTTCCAAGCGAGTTGAAATGCAATAAACGTCTTGCCCGTACCTGTCGCCAATGTGAGTAAAATTCGTTGATCATTGTTAGCAATCGCCTCAAGCACCGCCTCAACCGCATTATGCTGATAATACCGTGCGCCCCAAGTGCCGCCTTTATCTTCAAACGGAATTTCACTAAACCTATCACGCCAAGCATTTTTCTCTGTAAAGGTTAAGTTCCACAACTCTTCGGGGCTAGGGTAGGTGGCAACATCAGTTTCTTTGCCTGTGTGCATGTCGATGCCATAAATACGTTGCCCGTTGGTCGCATAAGCAAATCGGCTATTGAGCTTTTGGGCGTAAGTTTTAGCCTGCGCCACGCCCTCGGTATAAGGTTTATCCCAAGCTTTGGCTTCAATCACCGCCA
>PHCL01000131.1 GCA_002842195.1 Betaproteobacteria bacterium HGW-Betaproteobacteria-20
AATTTTGATAATTTTAAGCGTATTTGTACCGCCTGGACTACCAATGGGTTCGCCGAATGTAAGTAATACTAAATCACCTGGAACCACCATTTTTTGTTGCAGTAACACTTGTTCCATCTCTTGCAAAATTTCATCTCTATTTTTAGTGGCCTGCTCAATAGGAAATGGGTATACGCCACGATGCAAAGTAAGCTTTCTACGTGCATATTTATCTGGTGAAAGCGCATAAATAGGCACTTCAGCATCTGCACGCGACAGCCATTGTGCTGCATTGCCGGATTGTGTCAACGCTGCAATTGCCTTTACTTTCAGATGCTTAGCCGTATAAATTGCCGCTGCGGCTATCGTTTCATCTGTTTTTAAAAAAACTTGATTTGTCTTCTGCGCGTGATATTGGTTAATGTATTCTTTTTCGGCTTCCATCACCACGCGATGCACCGCCTGCACAGTTTCCAATGGGTACTGACCAGCCGCCGTTTCTGCTGATAGCATCACTGCATCGGTACCATCCAGCACCGCATTGGCAACATCTGACACCTCTGCCCGCGTTGGGATTGGGCTAGTGATCATTGATTCCATCATTTGCGTGGCGGTAATAACCAATTTATTTTGCGCACGTGCCATGCGTATCATGCGTTTTTGCAGGCCTGGCACAGCCGCATCACCAACTTCAACACCCAAATCGCCACGCGCCACCATAATGGCATCAGATGCCTCAATAATAGCCTCTAAATTATCAATCGCTTCTGCGCGCTCTATTTTTGCGATAATACTCGCTGTGCCCCCCGCCTTTTTAACTAAGGTACGCGCAAGCTCAACATCTAAAGCAGTTTTAGGAAAAGACATGGCAATATAATCTGCCTCAAGCGCTACTGCAGTTTTTATATCTTCGCGGTCTTTCTTTGTGAGTGCATCCGCCGACAAACCGCCACCCTGGCGATTAATACCTTTATTATTACTTAAAATACCGCCACTCAGCACTACACAATGAATTTGATTGCCTTTTACCCGATCAACTTGCATGGTAATGCGACCATCATCCAGCAACAAGACCACGCCCTCTTCAACCTCTTGCGGCAATGTTTTGTAATCCAAACCCACATGATCTTGATCGCCTAATTCACAGTCAGCATCAAGAATAAATAAATCACCTGTTTTTAGCATCACCTTACCGAGTTCAAATTTACCAATACGGATTTTTGGCCCTTGCAAATCGCACAGTACACCGATTGGACGATTGAGTTTTGCCGCAATAGCCCGCACAATTTCAGCACGCTTAATATGTTCTTCAGCCGTTCCATGAGAGAAATTTAAGCGCACCACATTAACGCCTGCAGCAATCATGCGCGCCAACATTTCCTCACTACTGGAGGATGGACCTAGTGTTGCAACAATTTTTGTTTTACGTACAGTCAATTTAGACCTTTATCAATAATGTTTGGGGCTAGTTAAAGTATTACGAGGCCTTTGCACGAAGTAATTTTAGCAATAGAAACTTACAATCTCAGCATGCCTGTTTTAGTGGGGATAACTTAAGTGTGTGTATTTATATACAAAATTATGCGCTGTTTACTCTCGTGCAAATGTCTTATTGTATTAATTATAAAGAATAAAAATGGGGCTTTAAGCCCCATTTATAAACAAACTAGGGCCAAAGGCGCTAACTTTTTGCGCGTAATTCTAAAATTTCTACTGCTGGCAATTGCTTACCTTCTAAAAACTCTAAAAATGCACCGCCTGCAGTGGAGATATAATCTATTTTACTTTCAATACCATATTTCTGAATTGCAGCGATGGTATCCCCGCCACCTGCCAATGTAAATGCTTTAGTACTGGCAATGGCATTCGCAATCGTTTTTGTGCCCTCACCAAACTGATCAAATTCAAACACACCCACTGGACCGTTCCACACCACAGTGCCTGCGTTTTTAATGATCTCAGCTATTTGATTAGCAGATTTTGTGCCAATATCAAAAATCATATCGTCTGCTGCCACAGCAGCCACGTCTTTCTTGATTGCAGGTTCGTTGGCATCAAACTTTTTACCGCAGACGACATCCACTGCAATCGGTATTGTCGCGCCTCTTTGGCTCATTTTGTCCATTAAGGTGCGTGCAACTGGTACCAAATCATCTTCACACAGTGATTTGCCTACCTCATTGCCTGCTGCCTTCAAAAAGGTATTAGCAATACCGCCGCCAACTACCATCTGATCTACTTTGTCTGACAAGCTTTCCAACACGGTTAATTTTGTAGAAACTTTACTGCCACCGACAATCGCCACCATTGGTCGTGCCGGGTTAAGCAAGGCTTTGGTCAATGCCTCAAGCTCATTCACTAATAAAATACCCGCCGCAGCAATGGGTGCAAATTTTGCCACGCCATGTGTTGATGCTTCAGCACGGTGAGCAGTGCCAAAGGCATCCATCACAAATATATCACACAGCTTGGCATATTTTTGTGACAATTCATCGGTGCTTTTTTTCTCGCCTTTATTAAATCGACAGTTTTCCAGCACCACTAGCTCACCTTTAGTTACCTCAAAGCCGCCATCTATCCAATCTTTAATCAATCTTACCGACTTGCCAAGCTTTGCTGAAATTACATCCACCACAGGTTGTAGCGAATTTTCTGCCGAATAAACGCCTTCCTCAGGTCGGCCTAAATGTGATGTCACCATGACCTTAGCGCCTGCTTTTAACGCATGCTCAATAGTCGCCATAGAGGCCGTAATGCGTGCGTCAGAAGTGACTTTACCAGCAGATACAGGAACATTTAAGTCGGCACGAATGAGTACGCGCTTACCATTTAAATCTAAATCCGTCATTTTGATTACATTTGTCATTTTAATTCCCGCCTTACCTTTACTTAGTTAGGATTTTATCCAATAAAACTCCAGCACATCTTTATCACTCATGGCTTTTTCAATAATGGTTGTTATTTCAGCACCCATTCCCCGTTCTTTAAGTGCTGACAAGGTGGCACGACTAATACGGTAATCCTGATCGTTTTTATGATCTTCCTTCAATTCTTCGTTAAGAAATTTTAACTGCGCAAAGCTCATCGAACCTATCCAGCGATTACTATTTTTTTCTTTAAGCGTCACCATATTTATTCCTGCAGCGCTTATTTAGCAGCCATCATCGCGGCTACGTTATCCAGCATGCGGCAGCTAAAACCCCACTCATTGTCATACCAGGCACACACTTTTACCAACAAGCCATCTTTAGTGACTTTTGTCAGTGTGGCATCAAAGTTGGATGAAAAACTAGTATGGTTATAATCGACTGAAACCAATGGCGCTTCGTTATAAGACAGAATACCTTTCAGTGGGCCCATGCTAGCAGCCTCGTGCATGATGTGATTGATTTCTTCTTTAGTGGTTTGGCGGGCAGCGGTAAAAGTTAAATCAACCAATGACACATTGATGGTTGGAACACGTATTGCAAAACCATCCAACTTGCCATTCAGTTCAGGTAGCACAAGACCCACGGCAGCGGCAGCGCCCGTTTTAGTTGGAATAAGTGAAGTGGTTGCAGAGCGTGCTCGACGCATATCTGAGTGATGTGAATCGGTCAACACCTGATCATTGGTATATGAATGAATAGTATTCATTAAACCATTGACCACACCAATTTTTTCATGCAATGGTTGTATCATTGGCGCTAAACCGTTGGTAGTGCATGAAGCGTTGGAAATCACGGTATGACTCGCCTTAATCACATGGTGATTCACGCCATAAACAACGGTTGCATCAATATCTTTATCGCCAGGGGCGGATAGCAACACTTTTTTAGCACCTGCATCTAAATGTGCTTGCGATTTTGCTTTACCGTTAAACGCGCCAGTACATTCCAGCACTACATCAATAGCTAAATCTCGCCAAGGCAGTTCAGCGGGGTTGCGTGTAGCAAAAGTAATTATTTTTTGGCTATTGATAATCATGTAGTCATTATCAACCCCTACATCAAAAGGAAAGCGGCCATGTGCACTATCATAGCGCGTTAAATGCGCATTACTTTCTGCATCACAACCAGCGCTATTGATGGCAATAATCTCAATATCTTTACGTCCAGATTCATACAGTGCACGTAAAACCATGCGCCCAATGCGCCCATAACCGTTAATTGCTATACGAATTGCCATGATATTTCCTAAATTTATTTAAAAAAATAATGTTCAATCTATCAAATTGCTTTCAAGCCCACTAATCAAAGCTGGCTACACAAGAAAATAAGGCACCTCAATATTGAGGTGCCTTATTAAACTAGATCACTAAGCTCGTTAAGCTTATCGCACGCAATGCAAGTTGAATTACAACACCTTAAACTACATGCTGTGAATTACGCGTTGTAAATTACACGCTGTAAATTAAAGCACCGATTTTACAGTTGCAACTACATTTTCAACTGTAAAGCCAAAATGTTTCATCAACACTCCACCAGGAGCAGATTCACCAAATGTATCGATACCGACAACAGCGCCTTCTAAACCTACATATTTGCGCCAGAAGTCAGTTACACCCGCTTCCACTGCCACGCGTTTTACGCCTGGAGTTAATACGCTGTCTTTGTAAGCCTTATCTTGACGGTCAAACACATTGGTTGATGGCATTGAAACTACACGTACTTTGGTACCGGCTGCATTCAACTCAGTTGCCGCCTTAACCGCTAATTCAAGTTCTGAACCATTAGCAATAATAATCACTTGCGCACCTGCAACATCGGACAATACATAGCCTCCTTTGCGCATTAAATCAAATTGTGCTGCATCGTGTTTCATGCCGGCCACGTTTTGACGGCTTAATACTAAGCTGCTTGGACCATTTTTGCGTTCAACTGCAGCTACCCAAGCAACAGCTGTTTCAGTTGAGTTACCTGGACGCCATACATCCATGTTTGGAATTAAGCGTAAACCAGCGGTATTTTCGATTGGTTGATGCGTTGGGCCATCTTCACCTTGACCGATAGAGTCATGCGTTAACACTGCAATAACGCG
>PHCL01000132.1 GCA_002842195.1 Betaproteobacteria bacterium HGW-Betaproteobacteria-20
TTGAAGGATACTGACAAAGTAGCGGTACGTGAAGAGGATGGTAAAGGCCCGATTCAAGACTTTTTAAGCAAAACGGCCAAAAAACATAAGATTTGGCTAATCGGCGGTTCGGTGCCGCTGGTGAGTAATTTTCCTGACAAAGTGCATAACAGCTGCTTGGTATACGATGATAAAGGCCACCAAGTTGCGCGATACGACAAAATCCATTTGTTCGGTCTGGATTTAGGCGCTGAACATTATCATGAAGAGGAAACCATAGAGCCAGGTGATGCGGTTAAAGTGGTTAATACGCCATTTGGCAAAATTGGCTTATCCATTTGCTACGATTTACGCTTTCCCGAGCTATACCGCGCCATGGGCAAAGTCGACATTATCGTTGTGCCTGCTGCATTTACCGAAACAACCGGTAAAGCGCATTGGGAGACTTTAATCCGCGCACGTGCTATTGAAAACCTGAGCTACGTCATTGCGTCCGCACAAGGTGGCTATCATTTATCCGGCCGTGAAACGCATGGCAACAGCATGATTGTTGACCCATGGGGAGTAATTTTAGATAGATTGCCACGCGGTTCCGGCGTTGTACTTGCCACCATGAATCCTAAATATCAGGCCAGCTTGAGAAAAAGCCTGCCTGCACTTAAACATCGCATCATTACTGAAAAATCGGACATTAAATGACCACTAAAGCTGCTACGCTTAACGCTAACCCAACAACTAGCAAATTAGGCGCACATTTCGAGCTGGCAACTGAAGCCTTACTTGCGCCTGCCAGTTTAGATGTTGCGAAACTGCAAAATGTGCTTGGCGACATGATGTCGCACAAAATCGACTATGCCGACCTGTATTTTCAATACAGCCGCTCTGAAAGCTGGGGCTTGGAAGAAGGCCAGGTTAAATCAGGCAACTTCTCAATTGATCAAGGTGTGGGCGTGCGTGCAGTGGGCGGCGAAAAAACTGCTTTTGCATACTCTGACGACATTACTTTAAGCGCCCTGCAAGAAGCGGCAAAAGCAACTAAGGCTATTGCCAGTTTAGGTGCCGAGCAAACGTCCAGTTCCGTAGTAAAGCGCCAGACACCTCAACTTTACCTGCCACAAGACCCCATTGCCAGCTTATCAGCAGAATCCAAAGTGAAGCTACTTGAGCGTCTGGAATCATTCGCTAGAACTCTGGATACGCGCATTACACAAGTAACTGCGTCAATTGCCGGCGAATATGAAGTAGTGATGGTTGCACGTCATGATGGTGTAATGGCGGCAGATGTGCGCCCGCTAGTGCGATTATCCATCAACGTGATTGCCGAAAGTAACGGGCGCCGTGAACAAGGCTCAGCTGGTGGTGGTGGTCGCTTTGATTACAGCTACTTTAGCGATGAAGTCTTGCAAGATTACGCTCAAAAAGCCGTACATCAAGCCATTATAAATTTAGATGCACGCCCTGCCCCCGCTGGCAGTATGACAGTGGTGTTGGGCGCTGGCTGGCCTGGCATATTACTGCATGAAGCGATTGGCCATGGCCTTGAAGGCGACTTTAACCGCAAAGGCAGCTCGGCATTCAGCAACATGATTGGTCAACAAGTCGCCGCACCAGGCATTACCATTGTTGATGACGGCACCATACAAAACCGTCGCGGCTCACTAAGCATGGATGACGAAGGCAACCCAACCAACCGAACCGTGTTGATTGAAAATGGCATTTTACGCGGTTATATTCAAGATACGCTGAATGCCAGACTAATGAATATGCCCATAACAGGCAACGCGCGCCGCGAAAGCTATGCGCATATTCCCATGCCGCGCATGACCAACACCTATATGCTTAATGGCACAATACCGCCTGAAGAGATTATTAAATCCGTAAAACGAGGTTTATACGCAGCCAACTTTGGCGGTGGTCAGGTAGATATTACCAGTGGCAAATTCGTCTTCAGCGCATCAGAAGCTTATATGATTGAAGATGGCAAAATTACCTATCCAGTCAAAGGTGCAACACTGATTGGCAACGGCCCTGAAGTACTCAAACGCGTCAGCATGATAGGCAACGATATGGCGCTGGATAGCGGCGTAGGCACATGCGGCAAAGAAGGCCAAAGTGTGCCTGTGGGCGTGGGGCAACCAACCCTTAAAATTGACGCACTAACGGTGGGCGGTACGGTATAAATTACGAGCCAATCAATAATGCCCCAATAGATTATGCTTGCTAAGCCAAAACTAATTATTTTTCTAATTACTACTGTTGCAGCCGTCGCTAACGCTGTAATTACCGTCCATATATCTAAATTTTTTGATTTATTACCATACGCATTATTGGGGTTTTTATTTTTTGCTCTTTCAAGCACAAGTGGTATGTATGACGACGACAACAGGGATAATCGAACAGATACGGAGATTTTTCATGACTTTTTAACTGGCCTTGTATTTTTAGCAGTTGGAATTCCGATTGTAATCACGCTTATTTTTTCATTCTATATAAGCCTAAAGGATGCTTATATGTGGGCTATTTCCCCAACCTTTGGGCGTTATCAAAAGGCGTTTCTTGTAGCTTTAATTTCCTGTCTATTAGCTTATTCATTGTTTATTTTTAGACTATATAAGCGAACCATATACGGAATGACAGAATTACTTGTTGGCTTATTAGTATCAGTACATCATGCATTATCTATAAATACAATTAACAATGTTGACCCTACATTTTTCTTGGCGATTCTAACTGCTGGTGTTTATCTAATGGTCAGGGGGTTTGATAACATGCATGTTGGCATGAGTAAGAAAGAGACGATGATTTCAAATCTAAAAAAAGAAGCTGGTATTACTTAACAGCCCGCGTAGGGCGTATTAACGAAGTGTAATACGCCGCAAGAAAAAAGTATAATTACGCTATGGACTATCGACGCATTTGGCATCAAGGTGGCACTTATTTTTTCACGGTCAATTGTTTACAAAGGCGTGATAACACCTTACTGGTTGACCATGTAGAAAATCTTCGCTCCGCCATTCAATCGGTTAAAACAAAATACCCTTTTAAAATTCACGCATGGGTGGTGCTACCTGAACACATGCATTGCATTTTAGAATTGCCTGACAACGATGCTGATTACGCTTTGCGTTGGCGGTTAATCAAATCTACCTTTTCAAAAAGTATTGCAAACGTAGAATATCGTAGCGATATTCGCATAAAACGTAACGAGCGCGGCATTTGGCAACGGCGGTATTGGGCGCATTTAATTACGGATGAAGAAGATTACCAAGCACATATGGATTATGTGCATATTAATCCTGTTAAACATGGCTTGGTGAGCCGTGTGCAAGATTGGTCATACTCAACATTTCACCGATGCGTGGAACAAGGAATTTATCCTATGAATTGGGCGTGTGGTGAAAACTCACTTGGTTATAGCGATTGATTGTTTTCTTGCGGCGTATTACGCTTCGCTAATACGCCCTATGTGATGACATCGCCACAGTTACACCCCACAATAAATTTCCACAAAACCGCGTTTTACAAACCTCAGCCGTTATAATCTAGCCTTTAGAAAATCGCAAAAAAATTATTCATGTCGCAGACTTCACTGCCTATTCCAAAACCCGGCCAAGCTAATCATATTGCGCTTTCTAGCGATGGCGAAGATGGTTTAGCACTCGCCACTCTTGCAGTCCAGCTTAAAGCAAGCAAGCCTGGCAAACCGCTGGTCATCATTACCGCTAATGCGTTTGATGCGCAGCGTCTGCTGGAGGAAATTCCCTATTTTGCACCTGGTTTGAGTGTGCATTTGTTGCCTGATTGGGAAACACTGCCTTACGACCAATTTTCGCCGCATCCTGATTTAATTTCTGAGCGCCTGACTACGCTATATCAAATTAGCCAGAACGCATGTGATGTGATTATTGTGCCGTTATCTACTGCGCTTATCCGTTTAAGCCCCAAGGCGTATTTGTCGGCCAACACCTTTATGCTTAAAAAAGGCCAAACGCTGGATACGGAAGCTTTGCGTTTGCAATGTGCAGAGGCAGGTTATCACCACGTAACGCAAGTGATTTCGCATGGTGAATTCAGTGTGCGTGGCGGTTTGGTGGATTTGTTTCCCATGGGCTCTGCGCTGCCCTACCGTATTGATTTATTTGATAATGAAATTGAAACCATCCGTACGTTTGATGTGGATACTCAGCGCAGTTTGTACCCAGTGCCGGAAATCAGATTATTGCCTGCGCGTGAGTTTCCGCTTGATGAAGCTGGCGTTACGCTATTTCGTGGACAATTCAGGGAAGCTTTTGAAGGTGACCCTCAGCGCGCAAAAATCTATAAAGATGTAAGCAAGGGCGTGGCATCTGGCGGTATTGAATGGTATTTACCGTTATTTTTTGAACAAACTGCTACATTTCTCGACTACTTACCGGCAGACTGTTTGCTATGCTTACACGGCGACTTGGACCATAGTGCTCAACAATTCTGGCGCGAGGCGCAATCGCGTTACCGCACACTGGCACACGATGCCGAACGGCCTTTATTAGTCCCTGAAAAGTTACTCATTAAAACCGAAGATTTTTTTAGTGCTGCGCATCAATTTACACGTTTGTTATTAACCGCCAATAGTAAATTTACTGGCTTGCCAGCACTGGATATTGAGCGCCGGGCTGAACAGCCACTGCATAAGCTGCAGGACTACATTGCAGACTTTTCGGGGCGTATTTTAATTGCGGCTGAAAGTTTAGGCCGCCGTGAAACTATCTCACAGTTATTTGCCGAGTATGGTTTAAAACCTGCGTTAATTGAAACTTGGGCTGAATTTGTAAACGCAAAAGAAAAAATAATGTTGGGCGTTGCGCCCTTGCATCATGGGTTTAGTGCACCGTTCATGGTTCGACAAGCTCACCACGAACGGAAACTTGACCTAAAGCAGAAACAAAGTGACCCCGCTCATCCTGAGCCTGTCGAAGGACAAAATGCTAACAACGCCTTCGCCATTATCACAGAAGCTGAACTCTATGCCGCAACGGTTC
>PHCL01000133.1 GCA_002842195.1 Betaproteobacteria bacterium HGW-Betaproteobacteria-20
TTCTGTTACAAAATCCGCCGCGTCTTTAGTGGTAATATGCTCAAACACGATTTTTAAAGCCGGGAATTTTCTCAACAATGGAATCATATTGCGCTCAATAAACACACGCTCTCTATCAAACACATCCACATCGCTATCCGTCACTTCGGCATGCACCAACAAAGGCATGCCTAGCTTTTCCATCGCTTCAAGCGCTGGTGTACATTTATCCAAGCTTGTTACACCAGAATCACTATTGGTGGTTGCGCCCGCCGGGTAAAGCTTAACGCCATGGATCAGGCCACTCGCTTTTGCTTTTGCAATTTCTTCGGCACTGGTATTGTCGGTGAGATACAAAGTCATTAACGACTCAAACTGCATATCGGTCGGCAGCGCTTCTAAAATACGCGCACGGTAAGCAATGGCTAATTCCGTGGTGATAACGGGCGGACGTAGATTAGGCATCACAATCGCACGGGCGAATTGCCGTGCGGTATCTGGCAGCACGGCTTTTAAGGCGGCACCGTCACGAAGGTGTAAATGCCAGTCGTCCGGACGAGTAATAGTGAGTGTTTTTGTCATTTATTTATCCTAACTTTTGAGTTCTCTGCGCTAGTTGGTGAGCTTGTCTAACCAGTCGAAGGCTAGCTAATTTTTAATTTTCAAAGCCAGCTCATAAAGCGCATTTTTCTTTTCATTGGTAATTTCTGTCGCTAACTTTACTGCTTGCTTAAGCGGCAATTCTGCCAATAATAATTTTAATACGCGCACCGCTTCTTCAGGCATTTCTTCTGTGTCCTTGGTTGCGGCAGCCTCCACCAACAACACGAACTCGCCACGCTGTTGATTTGCATCGGCCTGCAGCCATGCCCCAGCAATGCCTGCGGTACAGGTGTGCATAGTTTCAAAGGTCTTGGTAAGCTCACGTGCAAAGGTAATTCGCCGGTCTGCACCCAGCACTTTTGCAATATCTTCAATACTTTCAATAATACGGTGCGGCGCTTCATAAAACACCAAAGTGACAGTTTGGGCCTTTAAAACATCCAACACTTTGCGCCTTGCCGCGCCACTAGCAGGTAAAAAACCATGGAAGTGAAAGCCATTTTGCGCAATGCCAGAGGCTGACAAGGCAGCAATCACTGCACTCACGCCAGGAACCGGCACTACTTTTACGTCAGCTTTTCGCACAAAATCTACCACCACTGCACCTGGGTCGCTGATACCAGGGGTGCCTGCATCCGTTACCAAAGCAATATTTTCACCGGCCATTAATAGTAGCAATAATTTTTCTGCGGATTGATGCTCATTGTGTTCATGTACGGCAATCAGTTTTTTGCTGATACCGAAGTGCGACAGCAAACCCGAGGTATGACGTGTATCTTCTGCCGCAATGGCATCTACACTTTTCAAAGTTTCAAGTGCGCGTAAGGTAATGTCGCCCAGATTGCCGATAGGCGTGGCGACCACGTATAATGTACCGTAGTTATTTAATTTAAAGTCATTCATCCCATAAGTTTACAGCTTTCGATAATATCTCGCCTATGAAATTAAATAAAAACAATGCCGGCTTAGACGCCGAAAAATTAGCTGCAACTTTTTTAGTGAATCATGGACTTAAGTTGATGGTGCAAAACTATCATTGTAGGTATGGCGAAATTGACTTAATCATGAAAGACGCCAAAACCCTTGTGTTCGTTGAGGTGCGCCTTAGAACCAACAATAAATTTGGTAGTGCAGGCGCTAGCATTACACCACAAAAACAGCAGAAACTGATATTAACCGCACAACATTATCTTCAGGAATATTCCAGACAACATGGTGAATCTTTATGTCGCTTTGATGCCATTTTAATGACTAAAGCCGATGCGCAACACATAGAGTGGCTACCTAATGCTTTTGATGCATAATTGGCGTATCATTCGCAAAATACTGCTTTTAAAAAAACCAACCTAGGGGTTATATAAAGTAACATCAAGGAGCAATCTATGAAATTAACTATGAACAAACAATCCACACTAAAACTTATTTTGTCTGCAGCACTCATTTCACAAATCGTTGCTTGCGTGCCTGTCGTTGTTGGTGGTGCGGCTGCGGGCGGCGCAATGGCAGCCGATAGGCGGACTTCCGGCATCTATGTAGAGGATGAAAATATTGAGCTAAAAGGCGTCAAGAAAATGGAATCTAACTTGGGCGAAGATGCGCATGTGAACGTAACCAGCTATAACCGCAATGTGCTATTAACGGGAGAGGTGCCGGTGGCGGAATCGATAACGAAAGCGGAAAGCTTAATTAAAGAAATCCCTAATGTGCGCTCTATCACCAATGAAATTGTAGTTGCTCCAAAAACATCACTTGGCTCACGGAGTAATGATGCATATTTAACCACTAAAGTGAAAACGCAATTTGTGTCGGAGAACAAATTCGCCGCAAATCACGTAAAAGTAATCACCGAAAATAGCACGGTATATTTAATGGGTATTGTGACTAAGGCAGAAGCCGATGCCGCAGTAGAAATTGCACGCAACACAACTGGCGTAACAAGGGTGGTTAAAGTTTTTGAATACCTGCCATAAGTTACAATAGCAAACTAATAAACAATTTAAACGGTAACCAAGCAGATGGAAAAAGAACCAGTAGCTACGCAAACACATAACGAAATTATCATAGAAAGCAAAACGCGCGAGGGCAAGTCTTTCCGCCCTAGTGACTGGGTGGATCGCATGTGTAGTAGCTATGCCACCTTTGGCGAAGATCGCAAATTAAAATATTCACCTTACTTAAAGCCTAAAGTTCTGAATGGCGGACGTTGCCTGGCAGTAAATTTAAAGCTGAAAACGTCTAATCCAGAAGGGTTTGCGCAGCTAATGCACTTTGCCGAAGAGAATCAACTGAATGTGCTGGACGCTTCAGGCAGTAGCATTGCGGTGTCGCACTTAATTTAAACTAACATCATTTGTTTTGGCTTTAACAGGCTCAAATTTATCTTGAGTCTATTGCTTTTCAATATACCGCTTAATGATTAAGCCGTATGATTATAAACCAGTGCAATTATAGACAGTATCATATAATCAGAACCCTGCTTTAATGCGACCAAAAGTATAAAAATGGCATTAACTCTTAACATACCTGCTCTTAAAGATAATCCAATTATCATTGCGGAAACACGTCCGCAGAAAATCAGCCAATTGCTGGAGATTTTACACTCAAAAAATCCGCTGGATATTGCAGCGCATTTACACGGCGAGCTTGAAATATTGAACCGTCAGAAGGTTTCTCCCAGCAATAGGCTTCAAGCTCTGGATGCCTATCGCCCACTGCTGGGGCTTACAGCACACGCTCTCGCTGAAGACTACAGCTATACCACCTTGCCTTTACATGACAAGGCCAAACTGGCGGCAACTGCTGCTGAATCGTTGTGGCAAGAGCTAGGGTATGGCTACAAACTTGTTTTAGTTGACTTGCAAAACCAACTGATTAAACTCGGCACCGATAAAAGCTCCGCGCAGGCCATACAACGCGCCATGCACGCAGTTTCCGAGCATGCCTTAGTGTATTACCAAACCTATTTTTCAACGCCAGAACATATTTGGAGCGATCTACATCAGTTATATTTTTGTGCCGTTCAGCTAGGTATTCAAAATATTAAAATAGAGATAGAAAAAGCTGCTACAGGTTCAATGGCAGGCCAAACAACTACCATTGAAAATACCTATAAACACGCCTTATTGATGTCGCTTGCTGACCCTCAACATTTAACGCAAAAAAATATCAGGTTAGCTGCTGAGTATCTTGCTTTTCATGTCGACAACGCAAATATATCAGTAATCTCCCCGCTGGAATTGACAACCAGTTGCTTTGCCATCAACCTCTCGTCTAATAAGCCGCCAGTGCCTTACAGTAAACAGGTAGTTCCGCCAAACCCGGATACTGACATTCTTTTGCAAACACTGGATTTGGTCATCAGCATTCACCAGGATTTGATATCCTTACAAAATAATCAACGGCCTAAAGACGGCGGCATTCCTGCAGACGCGAACTTCAACGAATACATTGACTTGCTAACTTACCTTATCAAGCACTGGGGAGTCACGCAAAAACGAATCTTCAATCGCACAAAAACCAACGGAGACATTGAATTGGTTTCCGGAATACCTGCCATACATCATATTTTTAATAGCCATGCTAAAAATCTAACCCAGACAAATAATATTGAGCAAGAGAGTATATCGCTTACACCACCACCCTCACTCTGGCATATAATAAACATGAGTGCAATTGGCATGTCTGTTCGCCGTCATCCGACAGCAAAAAAAAATATCCGTGTTGGCGGCCTCATTGGATTTAAGTTGATCAATGAGGAAACGTGGTCTCTGGGCTTGGTACGCTGGGCGAGTTGCGGCAATAAAGACAGGCTAGACATAGGGATACAAATCATTGCGCCCAACGCACAAAGCGCATTGGCGCGCATTAGTAATAACCAGCACGATGAAATGGCATTGTTACTCCCGGAAATTGTGGCGGCCAAACAACCCGCGACCATTATTTCCCGCGTTGGCACCTATCAACCCGCACGTCAACTATCAATTACATACAATAATAATACACGCCTGATTCTGTTAACCAGACTTGTGGAGCGATCGCATCTTTTTGAGCGTATCCAATACAGCGTTATCAATTAGCGGTTATTTTTGCAGTAGTTCAGTTTTTTGTAAGGCTAGTTAACTACAACTAATCGGCGCAAGTAAAAATTTAAATTTTCAAACTAGCATTAGACACTTCACTAAAGTAGTTTTTTTCGTTACGATACGTATTTATTTTTTAAGTATTATTCAAATTGAGGTTTTTCCTATGAGCGAGCATATTACCCACCTTAACGATGCAAGTTTTGAACAAGATGTTCTGCAATCGCAACTGCCTGTTTTAGTAGACTACTGGGCAGAGTGGTGTGGTCCATGCAAAATGATTGCGCCAATTTTAGAAGAAATATCTAAAGAGTATGCTGGCC
>PHCL01000134.1 GCA_002842195.1 Betaproteobacteria bacterium HGW-Betaproteobacteria-20
TGGATACGCCGGGCCATGAAGCGTTTACTGCCATGCGTGCCCGTGGTGCAAAAGCGACTGATGTGGTGATTCTGGTGGTTTCTGCAGATGATGGCGTGATGCCACAAACCATAGAGGCAATCCATCATGCAAAAGCAGCTGGCGTGCCTTTAGTAGTGGCAATCAATAAAATTGATAAGCCGGGTGCTGAGCCTGAGCGCGTTAAAATGGAATTGGTGTCACAGGAAGTGGTGCCGGAGGAATTCGGTGGCGAGGTGATGTTCCGTGAAGTATCAGCGAAAACAGGTCAGGGTATTGATGAGCTGTTAGAAGCAGTACTGTTGCAGGCTGAGGTATTAGAGCTGCAAGCGCCTAAAAATACGCCAGCTAAAGGCTTGGTGATTGAAGGCCGTTTAGATAAAGGCCGTGGCCCAGTGGCGACTATTTTAGTGACGTCTGGTACGCTTAAGCGTGGCGATATGATTTTAGCGGGTACAACATTTGGTAAAGTGCGCGCTATGTTGGATGAATCCGGTAAGGATATTCAGGAGGCTGGCCCATCAATGCCTGTGGAAATTCAAGGTTTGTCGGACGTGCCAAGCTCAGGTGAAGAAATGATTGTGCTCAACGACGAGCGTAAGGCGCGTGAAATCGCCAATTTCCGTCAGGGTAAATTCCGCGATGTGAAACTGGCCAAACAGCAGGCGGCTAAACTCGAGAACATGTTTGACCAAATGGGTGAAGGCGCTTCACAACAAACCTTAGGCTTGATTATTAAATCCGACGTGCAGGGTTCATACGAGGCATTGGCAACCAGCTTGCAAAAACTCTCTACGAGTGAAGTTAAAGTAAATATCATACACACTGGCGTTGGTGCTATTAGCGAGTCAGATGTGAATTTGGCTGCGGCATCCAAAGGCGTATTGATCGGCTTTAATGTACGCGCCGATTCTGGCGCGCGCAAGTTGATTGAGTCGTTGGGCGTGGACGTGCGCTACTACAATATTATTTACGAAGCGGTAGACGAAATTAAAGCGGCGCTGGGCGGCATGCTGGCACCTGAGCAAAAAGAAAGCATGATAGGGACGGTAGAGGTTCGTGAAGTATTCCGCATCTCTAAAGTGGGTGCGATTGCCGGTTGTTATGTACAAGACGGCATGATTAAACGACACTCGCGTGTCCGCGTATTGCGTGATAACGTCATTATTCATACCGGCGAATTAGATTCACTCAAACGCTTCAAAGATGATGTGAAGGAAGTGAAAAATAACTTTGAATGCGGACTTTCACTGAAAAACTTCAACGATATTGAAGTGGGTGATATTTTAGAAGTGTATGAAATTGTTGAAGTAGCAAGAACACTCTAGGATATGACTAACAATGGCTAAAGAGTTCTCACGGAGTCACCGCGTTGCCGAGCAAATGCAGCGCGAGTTGGCAGACTTACTACAATTTGAAGTAAAAGACCCGCGTGTCGGCATGGTGACGATTACTGCGGTAGAAGTCACAGGTGATATGGCGCACGCCAAGATATTTTACAGCGCGGCAAAAGCCAGCGATGCTACGCAGCAAGGCCTGGAAAAATCTGCAGGTTTTTTGCGCACGCAACTGGCTAAACGCATGTTGCTACGCACTGTGCCACAGTTGCATTTTGTCTACGATGCATCGATTGATAACGGCATGATGATGTCGAAGTTGATCGATGAGGCATTGGCTTCAAAACCTGAAAAATCATAATATTTAACCTGCCTTCCGACTCGCTGGTCTGTGAGCCTTATAGATAGAGGCTCTCAAGGCAGCGTTTTTCTCTCGTAGATTTTTATGCGTGAATTGTTAAAGTACATTCACATTTAAACGGCAACAATTTATTCGTAAAAGCCCCTATAGTGCAGTATAGAAGACCCAAAAAGAATATCAGTGGCGTACTGTTGTTAGATAAGCCGCTGGGTTACTCATCTAACCAGGCTTTGCAAAAAGCTAAATGGTTATTGCAAGCGGCTAAAGCCGGCCATACGGGTACGCTGGATCCACTGGCAACCGGTCTGCTGCCGCTGTGTTTTGGCGAAGCCACCAAGTTTGCCCATTATCTAACGGATGCAGATAAAGTCTACGTGGCTAACGTGAGACTCGGCATTACCACCAATACCGGCGATGCTGAAGGTGTGGTTTTAAGCACCAAGCCGGTTAATGTTAACCAAGCGCAATTTGAGCGCGCTTGCCAGCAGTTTATAGGTGAAATCAGCCAGATTCCGCCCATGTATTCTGCGTTAAAACATGAAGGCAAGGCGATGTATGAATATGCCAGAGCCGGTATAGAAATAGAACGCGCAGCACGCGTCATCACCATTCACAGCATTAAACTCAACGCATTTGAGCAGGATGTTGCCAGCATTACCGTTAAGTGCAGCAAAGGCACTTACATTCGCACCTTGGCAGAGGATATAGGCAATGTGCTCGGCTGCGGCGCACATTTATCGGGCCTGCGCAGAACCGCCACGGCCAATTATCAAATAACGCAGGCCATTACTTTAGCGCATTTTGAAGCGATGTTGCCAGCGCAGCGTGACTTGATATTATTGCCTGCAGACAGTGCCGTACAGCACCTGCCTGCAATCACCCTGGATGCGGATAGTACTTTTTATTTACAGCAAGGCCAGGCGGTTTGGCAAAGCGGCGTGATTCCTAAAGGGCTGATACGCCTTTATGACGAGCAAACTCAATTTTTGGGCTTAGGCGAACAACAAAGTGACGGAAAAATTACACCCAGACGCTTGCTTGTAAGTAAAGATACTTGTAAATAAAGATACCTATAAATAAGGATACTTGGAAAATATATGAATAAGGCAAATAAACGAATAAATGATTGATAAATCACGAATTATTCATTAGAATGCTCGGTTCATGCAAAGGAATGTATTCGCGGTTAGTTGTTTAGCTGCATTTACATTGACGCAAAACAACCTTAGATTCAAATCATATTAGGATAAAGTTATGGCAACTACTGCAGCAGATCGCGCTAAAATTGTTAGTGAATATCAACAAGCACCAAAAGATACAGGCAGCCCGGAAGTACAAGTGGCGCTTTTAACCAGCCGGATTACTTATTTAACCGAGCATTTTAAATCTAACAAAAAAGATCACCATTCACGTCGTGGTCTATTGGCGATGGTTAGTCAACGTCGCAAATTGTTGGATTACCTGAAACGCAATAGTGTAGAGCGTTACCAAACATTGATTGGCCGTTTAGGTATTCGTAAGTAATTGCGTTTTAGTCATTATTCGCAAAACATCTCGTTTGATAACGGTTTGGTTTGTGCGTAAAGAAAAGCCGATAGCACTGCACATGCAGTGCTTCGGCTTTTTTGTTATTCCATTAGCAAAATGGAATTAAAGATTTTCCTCAAAATATTATTGAGATAAATCATTATTGTGCGTTCGTTATTGGGTTGTGAATAACGAACATTAAAAAGAGAAAAGGATAAAACATGTTTAATAAAGTAACGAAAAGTATTCAATACGGTGCGCATACGCTCACACTTGAAACCGGTGAAATCGGCCGTCAAGCCGACGCTACGGTATTGGTGAGTTATGGTGACACTGTGATACTGGTGGCAGTGACCAGTAAAAAAGAAGTTAAAGCCGGCCAGGATTTCTTTCCATTAACAGTAGATTACATGGAAAAAACCTATGCCGCAGGTAAAATCCCAGGTGGATTTTTCAAACGCGAAGGCCGTCCTTCAGAAAAAGAAACGCTGACCTGTCGTTTAATTGACCGCCCATTGCGCCCGTTATTTCCAGAAGCGTTTTACAATGAAGTACAAGTAGTGGCAATGGTCGTGTCGTCAGACCCTGAAATTGATGCTGATATTCCGGCAATTATTGGTGCGTCTGCCGCCATGTCATTGTCTGGCATTCCATTCTACGGCCCTTTAGGTGCGGCGCGTGTTGGTTATATCAATGATGAATATGTAGTTAACCCAACCAAAGCGCAACTGGCAGAATCTGAGTTAGATTTAGTAGTCGCAGCAACAGAAACAGCAGTAATGATGGTGGAATCTGAAGCAAAAGAACTTTCAGAAGAAATTATGTTAGGCGCAGTGGTGTTTGGTCACGAGCAGATGCAGGCAGTCATTAAAATGATTAATGAGCTATCTGCTGAAGCTGGTAAAGATGCCTGGGATTGGGTCGCACCTGAGCCTGATAATGCTTTGATTGAAAAAGTGGCTAGCATTGCTGCTGCAGACGTTAATGCAGCTTTTCAAATTAAAGCCAAAGGTGCGCGCTCAGCTAAGTTAGAAGAAATTACAAATCGCGTGTTGAGCGAGTTGATTACAGAAAATACTTCAACGACAGAAGCAAACAAAATTAAAACAGAAATCTTTAATTTAGAAGCTAAAGTGGTGCGTAGCCAAATTTTAAATGGTGAACCGCGTATCGATGGTCGTGATACCCGCACAGTACGTCCTATTAGCATCCGCACCGGCGTGCTGCCACGCACCCATGGTTCAGTATTATTTACACGCGGTGAAACACAGGCGTTGGTGGTTGCAACATTAGGTACAGGTCGTGATGAGCAAGTGATAGATGCACTACAAGGTGAGTTTAAAGATCGCTTTATGTTGCATTACAACTTTCCTCCATATGCAACAGGTGAAACTGGCCGCGTAGGTACGCCAAAACGCCGTGAAATTGGCCATGGCCGCTTGGCAAAACGTGCGTTAATCGCTGCATTACCTGCCCAGGAAGACTTTGATTACACCATGCGCATCGTTTCTGAAATTACAGAATCTAACGGCTCCAGCTCAATGGCCTCTGTTTGTGGAGGTTGCTTAGCACTGATGGATGCAGGTGTGCCGATGAAAAACCACGTGGCAGGTATCGCCATGGGCTTGATTAAAGAAGGCAACCGCGTTGCGGTGCTAACCGATATTTTAGGTGATGAAGATCATCTGGGTGATATGGACTTTAAAGTGGCAG
>PHCL01000135.1 GCA_002842195.1 Betaproteobacteria bacterium HGW-Betaproteobacteria-20
TAACGACCTTGCACCAACTAAAGGCTATTTATTCAACACTCAATTCGCGGCCGCGCCGCTGGATGCATTGTCTAATGGAAGATTTTTGCATAGCTACGCCAAAACTCAGGTTTATTACCCGATTACCAGTAGTACACAACTGATAGCCCGCGCGGAAATCGGCGTAGTGTCTGGCAAAAATAGTGCGCCAGAGGCATTTTTATTTCGTGCCGGCGGTGACCAGTCCGTGCGCGGTTACGCCTTTAAGAGTTTAGGGGTTGAAGAAGACGGCGCCACTGTAGGCGGCCAATATTTAGCCACCGGTAGCGTTGAAGTTGTGCAATGGCTGACCAGCCAATGGGGCGGCGCTGCATTTGTAGATTTTGGCAACGCCGCTAATCGCTTTCAGGATTTAGACCCCGTATATGGCTACGGCTTAGGGGTGCGCTGGAAAAGCCCAATTGGCCCGATTGGCGCCGATATAGCCTATGGGGAAGCGACTAACGCCTATCGATTACATTTTAATATCGGGGTGACATTTTGATGTTACGCCGCTATTTTGTTACATGCATGGTCGGCTTTGTGCTGCTGGCATTTTCGTCTGCGCAGGGGGCAATGTCCATTAGCGCCAGCACTAGCCTGGATACATTTAGTTATGATTTGGACGATATACATCTCAAGCTGGAAAAACTGGATGCCAGCTGGCAGCTGTCACCCTTCGGCGACGGGAAACTAATTGTAGAAAAAATGCGCGCAAAACGGCTGGTTATTACCGTTGGCGATGGTTCAAGCTCTGGCCTTCCTGATGAGATCAAACCGCCCTTCCCTATTAAAATTCAACAGGCAGAAGTGGCAGAAGTGGTACTCGTCAGCGGCACTACAAGCCGTATTTTTAACAACGTAAAATTTAATCTTGAAGCGGATAAAAAGTCGATACAGCTAAACCAATTAAACGCAAACACGCCTTGGGGAGAAGCTGCAATCTCGCTACAGATGGCTACGGCAAAACCATTTCTGCTAACCGGTAACGCCACCATTAAACAAACGGCTGACAACACATCTTATGATGTTAAAACTTTACTCAGTGGTGACCTGAACACACTGCATTTTGCAAGTGTGGCACTACTGGCAAAGCAGGATGGTAAGTTTGTGCTTAATCAAGAAAGTCAGTCTCAAGAAGAACTGACTAAAGCAAGCCAGGCCGCCCGAATTGTTGCCAACGGTCAAATAGGTCTGGCAGGCGATTATCCTATTATAATCAACAGCAAAGTCACCGACCTTCGACCTGAGCGTTTGGGAAACTACCCTGCGGCAAAACTCAATGTTGATGTAGATTTACAGGGCAAGCTTTTACCGGAAGCACTTATTAACTTGCAGTTCACTAGCCGCGACAGCCAGTGGCAAGACCAGCCATTAGTAAGCTCAGGCAAGTTAATAATTGAGGGCACTGCAACTCAGGGTACAAAAATCCGTAATATAGACGTTAGAGCAACCGTCGCTAATAACCTCATCAAAGCCAACGGTAGCCTCGGCCAAACCGATAGCCATCTTGAGTGGCAGGCAAGCTTACCCGACTTAACCAAGTTTGGCGCAGATTTTTCAGGTGAATTAAATGCCAGCGGCACACTGGATGGTGCTGTTGAGAGCCTCGCGCTACACTTCAATCTGCTTGCACAAAAACTGCATCTGCCAGGTGGGATAAAAGCAGATAAATTAGAAGGCCAAGCAGCAATCATGCCTGAAGAGAATAGTCAGATTAGTGGTGAGTTTAAGGCCTATGGCCTGCAATACGGTGCTCATCCAGTCATGGATGCGCAGGTGGCCTTACAGGGCACCAGGACAAATCACCAACTTAACATCGCGGCGCATGGCAAAGTGCTTAAACTGCAAAGCACTTTACAAGGTGGGCTATCTAATACGAATCAATGGCAAGGCCTGTTGCAAAGCTTTGTGTATGAGGGCAACACACCCGTTCAGCTGTCGGCCCCTGCACCACTCACTTTTAACAGCGCCGGCATCAGCTTGGAAAAAGCCGTTTTTCAGTTGGCAAAAGGGCGCGTTTTTGTCGACCTAATAAGTACTGGTACTAATGGATTTTCCAGCAAAGGCCACCTTGAGAATTTTGCGCTTGATGATTTGCCGGCAGACCTATTGCCCTTACCTGCTACCTTGCAAGGCAATGTGGTTTTTTCAGGAAAATGGGATTTAAATTCAGGTGAAAATTTAAATGGACATTTAAGCATATGGCGCGAGTCTGGAGATTTAACCATGACAGCGATTGATGGCTCATTGAAGCCACTTGGCCTGGAAGATGTAAAGGCAGAACTAGTCATTTCCGATAACAACGCCGTACTCACAGCAAAAATTAATGGTAAAGGTATCGGCAATTTAGAAGCCAGCCTTGGCACAACACTCACCAAAACCGATGCTGGTTACGCATTGCTGGCCAGTTCACCATTATCGGTAAACGGCACGGCACAGTTGCACACGCTGGCGTGGTTGCCTATGCCGCCATCACTACTGGATGCCTATATTGATGGTGAGCTCAAACTTCAGGTTGCAGGTAAGGGCACATTGCAAACGCCTAATTTAAGCGGCAAGGTGCTTGGTAAAAACCTGCAATTCTCAATGCCGACTGAAGGAGTCGATTTTAACAAGGGTGACTTAGAGGCTAATTTTGATAACAACCAGTTGCGCATCAATCAGGCATCATGGAAAGGCGGTGAAGGCTACATTAGAACCAGTGGCTCGTTTATGTTAGTCAAAGGCAAACCTGTGATAGATTTAGACTGGATTTCAGACAAATTCACGGTCATTTCCCGGGCTGATCGCCTGTTGATCTTGAGTGGTTCAGGAAAAACCTCGCTATTGGAAGGCATGCTGACCATTACCGGCAACTTCACCGTCGACAAAGGTCTGGTGGAGCTTGCCAATGAAGATGTCCCTGCATTGGGTGACGATGTTGTGATTCTGGGGCAGACGGATACGCTGCCGGAACCGGCGTTAAAAGTGCTACTCAATGGCTTGCATATTAGCTTGGGTAATGACTTTAAATTACGTGGACGTGGTTTGGATGCCGAGCTTACCGGCGCAATAACACTTACGGGCTTGACCCAATATCGCCCGCACACTGAAGGCGGCATTCAAGTTAAAAAAGGTACTTACATGGCCTATGGTCAAGTATTGACCATAGAGCGTGGTCTGTTGAATTTTAGCGGCACGATTGATAATCCTGGCATCAACATCCGCGCCATGCGTAACAGTAAACCAGTAAATGCCGGCATCGAGATTACCGGCAGTGCATTTTTACCCGTCACCAAACTCGTTTCAGACCCTGAAGTCACTGATAGTGAAAAGCTTTCATGGTTGGTACTTGGGCATGGCATGGACCAAACCACCAAAAACGATTATGGCTTACTGTCGCTTGCTGCCGGCGTAATTTTGTCACAAGGGCAATCGGTGCCGCTACAAACACAACTCGCCCGCGCCGCCGGGCTGGATGAACTGAGCTTTTCCGGCGGCGATGCAACCAACGCATCGCTGGTATTTGGTAAACGCATTTCTTCTCAACTTTATCTAAGCTACGTGAAGAGTGTGAGTGGCTTGCTAGATGTTGCAAGACTAACCTTCAGCATTACTCCGCGCTGGTCATTACGGGCAGAAGCAGGCACAGAAAGTGCGGTAGATGTGTTGTATACTTTCAGCTTCAGGTAAGCACTATGGACGAATAAACCAGATGATCAGAGATAAAGAGAACCCTAGGCTAGCGGTGTTAATTGATGCCGACAATACGTTTAACGTCATTCCAATTATTGATGAATTATTTGAAGAAATATCTAAATTCGGGGATGCCAGTGTCAGACGTATTTACGGAGACTGGACGCAAACACAGCTAAGTCGCTGGAAAGAAATATTGCCCAAACATGCCATTCAGCCTATGCAGCAATATGCTAACACTAAAGGTAAAAATGCGACCGATAGCGCGCTTATCATAGATGCGATGGACTTGCTTTATACCGCACCACTGGACGGCTTTTGTATCGTTTCAAGCGACAGCGACTTCACTCGCTTAGCCATTCGATTTCGTGAATCCGGCAAGCTGGTTTATGGTTTTGGAGAAAGAAAGACACCAGAATCGTTAAGAGCCGCCTGCACCGAATTCAAATATATTGAAATTCTGTCGCAAGAAAAAATATCAGAGGCAACGCCAGATAACCCAGATGTCAGCAATGCCGAGAAAGATAAAGCCAGGACTGGCGCTGAAATAAAACCGCCCAATGTTTCAGTTGAAGAAACCACGCTACTGTCACCCGTGGTCAAAAAAACTTCGCAACAATTGGCAATGGATACCAAGCTGGTGTCATTGATTCGTTCAGCAATAGAAGCAATATCCGAATCGACTGATGACGGCTTTGCCAATTTAAGTGAAGTAAAAAAACACATTGTTAAAAATTATTCAGCCTTCGATTCTCGAAATTATGGTTACGCCAAATTTAGTGACCTTATCAATACCATCGGCTTATTTGAGCTAGACGCAAAGAAACAGCGCATTAAGGATAAAAGAAAAAAATGAGCGAAATCCTGATTCTCTACTACTCTCAAGGTGGGGCCGTACGTGAAATGGCGCAACTCGTCGCGCGTGGTGTTGAAAGTGCGGCCGGCATCAAAGCGCGCATTCGTACTGTGCCTAAAGTTTCAGCCAATTGCGAAGCCACCGAGCCGGATATTCCAACAAGCGGCGACCCGTATGTCGAACTGAGCGACCTGGAAGAATGCATCGGTTTGGCACTCGGTAGCCCAACCCGCTTTGGCAATATGGCAGCGCCGATGAAGTATTTTTTAGACGGCACCACCAGTTTATGGCTCAAAGGTGCACTCATCGGTAAGCCGGCCGCAGTGTTTACCTCTACAGGTTCTATGCA
>PHCL01000136.1 GCA_002842195.1 Betaproteobacteria bacterium HGW-Betaproteobacteria-20
AATGTTTGGGCTGAAGAAGCCACACAAATTGAATTGCCAACCATTTCGGTCACGGGTAATCCGCTAGGCGTGGGTTCAGATGCACTAGCAGTGCCTATAACTATATTAAACGGTCGTGAATTATCACTGAGGCGTGAAAGCACATTGGGCGACACCCTTAACGGTATTCCTGGCGTTTCTGCCACGCATTTTGGACCAAATGCTTCACGTCCTGTCATTCGAGGGCTAGATGCAGAACGTGTGCGCATTATGCAAAATGGCGTGGGTGTTTTAGACGCATCGTCTTTAAGCTTTGACCATGCCGTCACAGTTGACCCGCTGGTGATTGAACAAATAGACGTAGTGCGTGGCCCGGCCGCCCTGTTGTACGGCGGTAGCGCTGTAGGCGGCGTGGTGAATGCAACGGATAATCGTATTCCTAAAGAAAAGCTGGAAGGCATTACTGGCCGCACTGAAGGTCGATTAGGCGGTGCGGATAGTCAAAGTAATTTAGCCGGTGTTGTGGATGCAGGTAATGGGAAAATTGCCATTCATGGTGACGCTTACACGCGTAAAACCAGCGATTTGGATATTCCGGGGTTTGCCGTTTCACGCCGTAAAAGTGAAAGTGATGGTACGCCACGTGTTGATAAAGGCAGATTAGTAAATAGCAGCGCCAGTGGCGATGGCGGCGCACTTGGTGCGTCGTTTACTTTTGACAATGGCTATTTAGGTGCGTCCTATTCCACACTTAACAATAATTACGGCACGGTAGTAGAAGAGGCTGTGCGCGTTGATATGAAAAGTGACCGCTGGGATGTGGCTACTGAATTCAGAGACTTAGGTAGCATAGTCAACCGCGTGAAAGCGCGCATGGCGCACACTGATTATCAACATCAAGAAATTGAAAACGGCGCTGTTGGTACTACCTTTAAAAACCGTGGTGTTGAAGGTAGCGTTGAGGCAGGGCACACTCCGTTTGACACCGGGCTTGGCAATCTGGAAGGCGTATTAGGCTTTCAATTTCAAAATACCAACTTTGACGCCTTGGGGGGCGAAGCATTTGTACCGGGCGTTAATACACAAAACAAAGCGTTGTATGTGTATGAAGAGCTGCCGATTGATGCACTTAACAAGCAGCTTAAACTTAGCTTTGGCGGGCGTACAGAATATACTACAGTGGATGCCAGCCCCTGGATTAAACTGCCCACCGCACAAAATAACAGTTTTAATCCCAATAGCTTTGCGCTTGGTGGGCTTTATACCTTTAACAAAAACTGGTCACTTGCCAGCAATCTCTCGCATAATGAGCGCGCGCCAAGCTACTTTGAGCTATACGCCGATGGAGCACACCTGGCCACAGGTCAGTACGAGGTAGGCAACAGCAATTTTGCCAAAGAACGGTCAAACGGGGTGGATGCCCAAATCCGCTGGAAAGACGGCAAAAATTCCTTTAGCGTAGGTGCGTATTACACAAGGTTTAGCCGCTTTCTGGGTTTATTGAACACAGGCAATACACGCGGCGTGGATGGTGAACTTAACCCGATTGACGCAGATAATAATGGGATTGCCGACGGTTCTGGCGAAAATATTTTACCGGAAGCGCAATTTAGCGCATTTTCTGCAACTTTTAAAGGCCTTGAAATGGAAGGGAAATTTAATATTATCAACAACTTAGACTTGAAATTACGTGGTGACTATGTGCGCGCCACTAATAGAGATAACCGCGATGCATTGCCGCGCATCACGCCACTGCGTTTAGGTGCAGGCCTGCATTATCAAAAAAACAGTTTTGGTGCCAGGCTAGACGTACTGCACGCATTTAAGCAAAATCGTACTGCGCAAAATGAGCTGGCAACCGACGGCTATACTGATATGAGTGCGCTGGTAAGTTACAAACTGCCCACAAAAGCAAATATGGAGCTTTTTGCCAAAGCCAATAATCTACTCAATCAGGAAATTCGCGAACATGCATCATTCCTGAAAGATATTTCACCTGCGGGTGAAAGGTCGATATTGTTTGGAATGCGTGCGGATTTCTAGCAGTACCTTTGAATAAAGGATAATCTCTACAGGCAATTAACCAAACAGTAAAAATCCCCAGGTCACCACTACGTTAATCAACGCAAAAAATACCGCTGCACTACCAATATCTTTGGCTTGCTTGGCGAGCGCGTTATGCTCCGTCGAAGTATGGTCTACCGCCGCCTCAATCGCAGAATTCAGTAACTCCATCATCAACACTAACAGCACGCAGCCTATCATCCACGCCTTTTCAATCGGACTTTTACCCAAATAAACCGCTAAGGGAATGAGCGCGATTGCTAAAAACACCTCTTGCCGAAACGCGTCCTCATGCTTAAATGCCGATTTAATGCCCTCATACGAATAACCAAATGCTTTGATTACACGTCGTACACCAGTTTCGCCTTTATAAGGGCTCACACCAGTATGTTTAGAAGCTGGTGAATTTTGATTGTCCGGAGTTTGCATCATGTACTTTCTAAATAATATTAAGCTAAATTTAATAGGTTAGATTTTAACATGCGTTATCATACTGTTTTCAGCTAAATTGAGTAACGAAAATGGCACGCACAGTAAATTGTATTAAATTAGGCAAAGAAGCCGATGGCCTGGATTTTCCTCCCTACCCGGGCGAGCTTGGCAAACGCATTTATGCCAATGTTTCTAAAGAGGCATGGGCGGCATGGCTAAAACAGCAAACCATGCTGGTGAACGAGAACCGCCTGAGCCTGGCAGACCCGTCAGCCCGTAAATATTTAAGCGAGCAAACCGAAAAATACTTTTTCGGAGAAGGCGCGGATATGGCTAGCGGCTATGTACCGCCTACAAAGTAGACTTTGGCTATCAGGTCACGTGTGAAAATTAAGAAATTCCTCAGCCTTGAATGGGATGCAATTGCAGGAATCCTCGCTGCAGTAGTAGCACTCGTTCTACACATTTTGCATGTGGTAGACGAGCATGTCATTTTACCCATCGTTCTTGTCCTGATGGCACTGCTATTTATCAACTTCATGCGGCCTACTAAAAATAACGAATTGACCACTGAACAGGTAGACCACACGGCACACTTGGTTAACAGCATCCAGTCAGCACTAAAGCATCCCGATGTGATTCTAGTCGGACCGCGCCACCTGCGCACCGTCAACGAGCAATTTATCAGGCACATGAGCGGGGACAGCATTTGGTTCAATGTATGCCTGCAAATGTATAAGTCACCGCCACTATTCGACGCCTTGTTACGTCCAGCAATTGACAACCCGATGGTTTCTTCAATTCAGTTCATACTCGATGAAAGTCAACGGGATTTATGGTTACAAGTGATACAACCCAGAATCGCCGCCTGCGCTGGCAACGCAAAAATCAGGGATCCACGCTGGTACAGTTTAAGCAAAACTATTTCCTTTATTCTTGCTGACAACCAACTGAGTGGCGGAACGGAAGCACTACTCAGCTTCTGGGGTGAGCCTTTTATGGCACAGACTACTGAGCAAGATGTGCCACGTTTTATTTTTCATGTACAAAGAAATTCAGAGCTTCTGCCTCATTTGATAGAGTTGGAGCGTAACAAGCGAGCGTAGATATCGTTTTTAAAGCTTAAAAAACCAACAGATCAAAACCATGCCTCTGCAAGCCTTATTCTGCAAGGCTTACAGATGCATTAAAATCTCTCGTGGGTTTTTCATCATCTAAAAACCAATAAAAAAGCGTGCAATTTTAAGTTGCACGCCTTACTTTTTAAAACCTTACCAACACTTATTTTTTATAAGTTTTAACGCCATCTGCCGTTGCCAAAAGCAGCACATTCGCTGGGCGCGCGGCAAATAAGCCATTGGTCACTACACCGACAATTTGGTTGATTTTCGCTTCCATCGCAACCGGGTCGCTAATGGTTAAGCCAAATACATCTAAAATCACATTGCCGTTATCGGTCGTGAAATCACGCAATTGTGGTTGGCCGCCTAATTTCACCAGCTCACGCGCTACATAGCTGCGCGCCATCGGCAACACTTCTACGGGCAACGGGAATTTGCCTAACACAGGCACGTATTTGCTCTCATCGCAGATACAAATAAATTGTTTAGCCACAGCCGCTACGATTTTTTCGCGCGTTAATGCACCGCCGCCGCCTTTTAACATGTGTAAATGTTCAGTAATTTCATCCGCACCATCTACATAAATATCCATGCCGTCGATATTATTCAAATCAAATACTTCAATGCCATGCGCGCGTAAACGCTGGGCGGTGGCTTCAGAGCTGGCAACTGCGCCATCGATTTTATGTTTTACTTTTGCCAGCTCTTCAATAAAAAAGTTAGCAGTTGAGCCGGTGCCCACGCCAATAATGCCTTCTTTTACGTATTCAACCGCAGCTTTTGCGACTTGTTGTTTTAATGCATCCTGGGCTGCTTTATCTAATATGATTGCCATTTTTCCTAAATCCTCTACAAATTCTTTATAATGTGATGATTACAACTAATACAACACTATACACTGTGCCTGTAAAATTAAAAAATAATGGGTACACTTACACATTACGCATGACGACAAACACCACTATAAATTACCGCGAAAAAATAGAAAATTCACACGTTTACGATGTGGCAAAAAAGACGCCGCTGGAATTTCAATCCAACTTATCTGCTCGCATCAACAATCGCGTGTTACTTAAACGCGAGGATAAGCAACCGGTGTTTTCATTCAAAATACGCGGGGCTTATAACAAAATGGCAAGCTTGCCCGCTGATGTGCTCAAGCGCGGTGTGGTATGTGCTTCGGCTGGCAACCATGCGCAAGGCGTGGCGCTGAGCGCCAAAAAGCTGGGCTGTAGAGCCGTGATTGTGATGCCAACCAC
>PHCL01000137.1 GCA_002842195.1 Betaproteobacteria bacterium HGW-Betaproteobacteria-20
ATCCGGCGTCACCATGCGCCATGAGGCAAGGTTATCCAGCGCAGTGCCCCAAAGCACGGCTTTTTTACCGCCGGCATTCATAGCAACATTGCCGCCGATACATGAGGCATCTGCTGAAGTTGGGTCGCAGGCGAACTCTAAACCCGCCTCGCTTGCGGCTTCCATCGCACGACGCGTTACCACGCCCGCGCCGCATTCAATTGTAGCGACCTGCCTTGCCACTCCTGGCAATGTGCGCATTTGCACGCCGGTATGTTGATCTAATTTTTCGGTATTGATTACAGCCGACATCGGTGTAAGCGGGATTGCGCCGCCTGTATAGCCAGTACCGCCGCCACGTGGAATGACAGTAAGCCCTAACTCAATACATGCACGCACCAGGGCGGCGATTTCTTTTTCAGTATCAGGGTTCAACACTACAAACGGATATTCAACACGCCAGTCAGTCGCATCTGTTACGTGAGAAACGCGAGCCAAACCATCAAACTGCACATTATCTTTGCGGGTAATTTTAGATAATTTAGCCAGCGCTTTTTTGCGTAAGTCATAAGTCTGGCGAAAATCTTCAGCAAACTTTTCTACGGCTTTATGCGTAGCAAGCACCATTTTCTGTACTTTATCGCTGGCTGCACCGCCAGCATTGCGCTCATCAATCGCAGTAATGCGATGGCGCAAGGCATCAATTAAGGCTTTGCGACGTTTTGGATTTTCCAGTAAATCATCTTGCAGATAAGGATTACGTGAAACCACCCATAAATCACCCAGCACTTCAAACAACATGCGTGCACTGCGTCCTGTTTTACGCTGGCTACGCAATTCATTTAAAACCTCCCAAATACCTTCGCCCAGAAACCTAATGACAATTTCACGGTCTGAGAACGAGGTATAGTTATAAGGAATTTCGCGCAAGCGCGTAGCAGGCTGTGGTTCTGCGTTCAGGAGATTACTGGGAAGAGGTGCGTTCATTTTCTGTTTGTGAATAGCTTGGCTATTAAAAAAGCAATTATAACATGCCGAAACCCTGCAAATAAACGCAAGCGTTTCATGGGTATTGTTAAATATTTTGTGCAGATTTAAACGCTGCAAAGTATATTTTTACTAAACTATATTTTTACTAAACAGGGTAAACTCTTGCAATATCCGACAAGCACACTAGGTTTTATTTAAAAATAACCAATAACTATAAGGTAAGCAAACGATGTTATGGATTAAATCACTGCATATTATTTTTGTCACAAGCTGGTTTGCCGGTCTGTTTTATTTGCCCAGACTGTTTGTGAACCACGCCATGGTATTAGATTCAGCTAGCACAGATACTGCAACATCAGAACGGCTAAAGCTAATGGAGCATAAGCTTTATCGCTTCATGTCACCGCTGGCTTTGTTGGCGCTTGGCTTTGGCATTTGGCTGTGGCTGGGCTTTGGCATTTCAGGCCGCTGGATGCATCCAAAATTAGCGCTGGTGGCAGCACTGTTAGGCTATCATTTCTACTGCGGAAAACTGGTGAAAGCATTTAAACAAGATAACAACAAACACAGCCATGTTTGGTATCGCTGGTTTAACGAGCTACCCGTCATTGTGCTGACTGTGATTGTAATACTCGTCGTTGTTAAACCGTTTTAGGTTAAAACTTTTTAAATAAAACCACTTTATTGCTTCGGCCCAATGATATATGAATTCCGTTCGCCTTGAGCTTGTCGAAAGGTCAGTGGACTTCGACAAGCTCAGCCCGAACGGATTTAATACTTTACCGGGCCGAATCTATAGCACAGAATTTAAGGTGTAATTTTTAATCATGGATATTTTTAATTCACAATGGCTGCTTAATATGCTGGCCAAATCCAGTAAATCGCCGCAAGGGCGAATACTCAGCCTGTTTGATATTTTAAGTGACTGGCTGAGTGCGCCAGATATTCATGTAACCATTACTAAAAATGCGACGCCAAACGAGCCGTTAATTGCCTTTTTAACCGAGCAGGCCACCGCCTGTGGCGCGGAAAATCCAAACATTCTGGCTGAGCATATTGCACTGATTGCACGCAATGCAGCACTACAGGAACTTAATCAGCCTAACAATCACAGTTTAGCGCACGCTAAAAAAGTAGCGGATGCACTTATTCTGGCACAAACCCAAAAAGACCGGACTGCATTAAAAACCAGCCGTGCAAAACCAGCCGTTTATGGCATTGCGGCCAGTTTACTGGTCGCTGGCATCGCCACTGCATGGCTAATCGTGCCACTGCACAGCAAGCAGCATCAACCCACACTGGCTATCAATGCTAACAAAGCCCCATTGGTTGCGGTCGCACTTAATGAAACAAACCTAAGTGCGCAAGATGCTGTGACGATGTACGCAAAATACGAACAAATACGTAATGGCACTTGCCAGTTTCCAGAGGCACTGCTCATTCCAGACAAAGACAAAGCTGTTTATTTAGAAAATGTTGTTGCCGGCAATCTGCCAAGCAACCTGAATGATTTAGCCACAGCGAATAGCTATCTTGAAAAAGTGCGTTGCAATTTCACGCCCATGCTCATGGCAAACTCGACCAGCTAAGCAAAAAATAATGATTGCAAGCAGGGTATACAGATTAGTATAATAAGGGCATGACGCCGCTACGTGAAAAAATACTGATTACCGCAAGCCATTTATTCCAAACGCAGGGTATTAACTCGACCGGCGTAGACACCATTGTGGCCGTGGCTGGCACCACTAAAATGACGCTTTACAAATACTTTACCAGCAAAGAGAAGTTGATTCTTGAGGTGCTGGATAAAGGCCACCAGGATTTTCAAACCTGGCTGAGCAACAAGCTCAACAGCAACACCAAAAAACCCAGCGAAAAACTGCAAAAACTATTCGAGTTTATTGAAGAATGGGTAACATCACCCGATTTTCACGGCATGGGCTTCATTAAGGCTTCGGCCGAGTTTCCCAGCGAAGAAAGCCCTGTGCACCAACTATCTTCGGAGCAATCCCGCCAATTCAGACAGTATATTAACAGCCTGGCGCTCGAAGCTAATATTCAGGATGCAGAAGGTTTAGCGCTGCAACTTTCATTATTATTTGAAGGTGCAGCCCAAGCCGAGCAAATGAAACGCGGCTCCGGTGCCATGAAATACGCAAAAAAAGCCGCAAAGATTTTAATTGACGGCGCACTGGCACAAGGCTAAGTCAGCCACTTTTTAAAATACGAAATCAAGCGTTTAATTCAATCTAGGTAAGCTCACTCAACACGTGCTATGCGAGCTTAATCTAAATGCTAAGATGGATGAACATTTTTACCGTAATTTTGTAATATGTTTTTTATATTTTTACGCCGTATAGTAATATAAATTTTAGGAATTACTAAAATAAGTTAACACTATGATTTCGTTATATATTTCATTAAAAAATATTAAATGGTATTCAATATTGACGGTTTATAAAGCGTCAATTAGGATGCCTACTATACGTTAGCAAGCACAACATGACTCTCACCGATACACATGCCGAACAGATTGCCGCGCTATTGAATGAGCGCAATCAGCTCACTCGAAGGTACACCCGAGTGAGTGTTCTTGAGCATGCGGACAACTACATTTGCCGCTTCTCGGAGGAAAATAACGTTGTTGCTTGTGTCGAAGTAAAAAGTGTTCAGTGGTATCAATCCGAAGTTCTGCACCTTACCGTGGCCGCATCTCAAACGCGCAAAGGTCACGCCAAAGCTTTGCTGTGTGAGGCAGAGCGCACTGCCTGGTCAAGGGGCGCTCGCTTGCTCCAATGCACTATCCGCGATGGCAATACCGAAAGTCGCTCGCTGTTTGAAGGTTTTGGCTTTTCACACGTCAGCACGTTCAACAACCCGATCAGTGGTAACAACGTCGCCATTTTTCAGAAGGTGCTATCCAGTGCGCGCTAACCCGTCGTTCGAGCGGGACGCCGCAAAAGCGCGGCGCCCCTCAACTTTACGTTAGGCATCACATGTCATATTACTACCGCCACGTAATCATCGAGACTTATGGGTCGCACGGTGAATCATCGCGCCATGGGATTCGGGCACGCCCACTTCCAGAGCAAGGCTTGCCCACCTCAATGAAGGTTGAGTGTTCGGCCTCCATGCGTGAACGTCATCCGATAGGCACGAAATTCAAAGTATGGGCAAAAATCAAAGACACCGTTGATGCTCCTCACCTTTACACGTCGTGGCAATGGAAATATGAGGTCGTCTCTTATGAAGACGCGCAGGCCTTTATCAGGGCAAAGCAATGGAACACGAAAACCTAATTCGTTGCAGTAGACTGCCTGCAAGCGGTCGTCTGCTGGATGCGTTAGGCATTTAAACATTTTTACAGAGAGGAATTAAAACTATGTTGAAGCAGATTTCAATTTCATTGACCGTAGCTCTAGTTTTAGGCGGGTGCGCCACCATCAAATTCACCCCTGAGGGGCAGGCCGTACGAACCATTTCTCCAGTAGTTGCACAAAACTGCGACCGCCTCGGTCTGGTTTCCTCATGGAAACCGGTTCTTTACGGCGGTCTAACAGCAGCCCAAGTTGATACTCGCAACAAAGTAGGTGCGCTTGGCGCAAACGCCATGGTTGTGGTATCACAACAGGTAGACCCACCTCCATACCAACATGCGCAAATCATGGCTGAAGCATACCGTTGCGATTTCAAAAAGAACCAATAAATGTACACCCTCGACGCCACTGAATGGATTTCTCTTGGCACCGCTTTGGTTACCGTATGTGGGGTTTGGGTAGCCATGTAGGGTGGGGTTTTAACCCCACGCGTTACGACTTTGCAACGCCTCTGCGTGGGGTTAAAACCCCACCCTACAACTAACTCGGTCTGGTTAAT
>PHCL01000138.1 GCA_002842195.1 Betaproteobacteria bacterium HGW-Betaproteobacteria-20
GCGACTTAAACCGAGTGCTAAGCCCAAAGTTTTTAAAGCGAAAGGTTGCAAGCAATGTAATCAAAACGGTTATCGCGGGCGTATGGCGATTGTTGAATTATTGCGCATAGATAGCGATTTTGACTCATTGATTTCACGGCGCGCCCATTTAGATGAATTGCAAAAATTAGCACTCGAAAAAGGCTTTGTGACGCTGGCTGATGATGGTGTACGCCGTATTCTGGAGGGCTATACCAGCATGGCAGAGGTGATGCGTGTGATTGATTTGACTAGCCGTTTGCGCACGTAGCTTCATCATGCCTTCATTTAATTACAAAGCCGTTGATCAGCAAGGCCGGCCCGCAATGGGGCAGATAGATGCGCTCAATGAAGTAGATCTAGAAATCCGTTTAGAGCGCATGGGTTTAGATTTAATTACTTTTCGCACAGCTGCAAAATCTACCAGTTTGTTCAATCGCAACAAAGTCAGCAATCAAGACTTGGTGATGTTTTGCTTCCAAATAGAGCAACTGACCAGCGCTGGCGTACCATTGTTAGAATGTTTAACTGATTTGCGAGAAAGTAGCAATAATCTATATTTTCAAAAAATTTTAGGGGCAGTCAGTGCCGAGGTTGAGGGTGGAAAAATGCTTTCACAAGCCTTGGCTGAACACCCTAACGTGTTTAGTGAGGTATTTGTAAGCCTGGTCCATGCGGGTGAGCAAACTGGCCAATTACCCGCAGTATTTAACAACTTGTTTGAAACCATTCGCTGGCAGGATGAGCTGATGTCGCAGACTAAAAAATTATTGGCCTACCCTGCATTCGTGGCTGTAGTTGTGTTCGGTGCGGTTGCATTTTTAATGAGTTACCTAGTGCCGCAAATGGCATCATTTTTACGCAATATGGGGCAGGACTTACCATTGAATACCAAGTTCTTAATCGCTTTGTCTAACGCCTTCGTGAGTTATTGGTGGCTAATCATAGGCGTGCCAATTTTAGTAGCAATGGGGCTTGCCTCCATTATTAAAACCAACCCGATAGCACGTTATCGCTTTGATACGATTAAGCTGAATATGCCAATTACGGGTCCAATTCTGCACAAAATTATTATGGCGCGTTTTGCTCGTTACTTTGCTTTAATGTACCAAACCGGCATACCGATTTTAGATGCTATTAAGATTTGCGAAAAAATCGTAGGTAATCGGGTAGTGGCCGATGCGCTCACCCGCGCGCATGCGCAAATAAGCGCGGGGGATTCCATGAGTGAAAGTTTTCGTAATGCAGGCTTATTTCCACAGCTAGTGGTACGCATGATTAAAGTAGGCGAAAGCACAGGTGCGCTTGATAAATCATTACTGAATATCAGTTATTTTTACGATCGTGACGTGAACGATTCCATGCAAAAAATGCTTAAAATGATAGAACCGGCACTCACTGTGCTTCTTGGCTTTATACTCGGCTTTATTATGTACTCAGTACTCGGCCCTGTGTATGATTCATTCAGTAAACTTAAAATCTGACGGTAGAGACTTAACCTAAATATGAGCAAGCGTGGTCCAACATGTTAGTGCTGTGTGCAACGTCACAAAATTTGCTGGCGGGACTTTGGCATGCAGGCAAGCTGCAAGGTAGCCAGACGTTTAATAACGATGACGCTGGCCACGCTGCCTTTGCAGATTTTTTACTGCAATACCCAGCGAAACCAGTTTATTTAATTGCAGATGCTGTTGAAGAAGATTATCGTTTAGAAAGCGTGCCGCATACTACAGGCACAGCCAAACATGAGCTTATTACACGCAAGCTCAATCAGTTTTATCGAGGCTTAGAGTACCGTACTGCGCATTTTATCAATCGCGCCCAAGATAAGCGCAAAGATGATAGATACTTATTTGTCGCCCTGAATAATGCCGACTTTTTACAAAATTGGGTAAAGGTAATCAAGTCGGCTAATGCGCAATTGGTTGGCGTTTATTTGCTACCTATGCTTAGCCAAGTATTGGTGAAGCAGTTAAAGCTGATGGCACCACATATTTTGTTATGCGAAAGATTGTCTTCGGGTCTACGTCAGACCTACCTGCATAACGGGCGCTTACGTATGAGTCGCTTAGTGCCAAATGTGCCTGCTGCAGCAAGCCAATTAGCCTATTTTTATTTAGTGGAGGTTGAAAAAACGCGGCTTTATTTAATCAGCCAGCGTTTTATAACGCAAGATACTCAACTCAATTTAGTACTTGCTAGTATAGACGGCAGCACACAGCATATTAGCCAGGGCATTAGCCAGGAACAGGATATAGCGTGTACCGATCTTAATCTAAGCCAAATCACGAAAAGCCTGAATCTGCCTGCAAATTTAATCGCGCAAATGCCAGAATTGCTGCACATGCAATTGCTAGCGAGTGGGCATGTGGTGGATAATATGGCGCCAGAGGCGCTTACTAAAACTTATGATTTTAGTAAGCTAAAAAGCGCTATTAAAGTGGCTACATCGGTGTTAGGTGTGCTGGGTTTATTGGTCGCTGCTGGTATTTTTTACCAGGGATATACTTATCAAACTGCATTTAATGACGCCGCGCAAGACACGGTGTTACAACAGCGCCGTTATGACGATGCAGCTAAAAACTTTCCCGAGACTACTATCAGCGCAGAAGATTTGAAAGTGGCGGTTGAGCTGGATAAAACAATCGCAGCTTACCCAAAGTCGCCAAGGCGAATGATGCAAGTAGTTAGTCGCGCATTAGAGCAAGTACCTGAAGTGCAGTTAGATAGGTTGCGTTGGGTACTTACTAATGATATTAATGTTAAAGATGAAGATAAGCTCATCACATTGTCAGTAAGTACTTTGTCAGCCACTGCTAATCAAGCAACAGACCCAACAAAACTCAATGAACTGGCTTTTGTGACGGCACAAATATCCGGCTTTACTGGTGATTATAGAAGTGCGTTAAACAGCGTGCATAAGTTTTCTGAAAAATTAAAAGCAGATCAAAATGTGGCGGCGGTAGAGGTATTGCAAGAGCCTGTGAACGTAAGCTCTTTTGTGAACCTGCAAGGTAGCACAACCGATGAGCAAGCCGTGCAAACACAACCTGCATTATTTAAGCTTAAAGTTATCCTTAAAGCACCTGCAAATTTACAGGTAGCAGGGGTAAAGCAGCCATGAAATTAGATAAACAAGACTGGCGTAAACTGCAAACCACCTTAGTGGCATTGGTGATCGTAATTATGGGGGTTATAGCGCTTAGTGTTTTAGCGCAAAATTATAGTAACCAGCAAAAGCAAGCGATGCAAACGCAGCAAAACTTGCTTAACTCAGCCAAGCAGCGCTATCAATCTTCCGGCATAGAAAAAGAAACCATCACCGAATATTTGCCCCGCTACCAAGCGCTTATTAATAAAGGTTTTGTGGGTGAGGAGCGGAGGCTGGAGTGGGTAAGTGAGTTACGCACACAACATCAAAATTACAAACTATTTAGCATTAAGTACAGTATAGGCCAGCAAACGCCATACAAACCAAGCTTTGTGCCCAATGTGGGTGGCTTTGTGTTAAACCGATCTATCATGACGCTAGACCTTGACATGCTCCATGAGGAAGATATATTGCAATTAACCGAAGCCTTAAGTAAGCAGAATGATGAAGTTTTTATATTACGCGATTGTGAAATTACCAGACTAAATGCGGGCGGCGCATTGAGTAAACAGTTGATAGCCAATTTGCACGCAAAATGTGAGCTGGATTGGCTAACCTTGCGTGAACCAGCACTTATTCAAGTGGCAACGCCATAATGTACACAACGCTAAAATCCTACAAAATACCTGCAAGCATTCTAATGGGCTTGTTTATTAGCCTATTAGCGGTACAAGTACACGCGGAAGCCAATGGTCAATTTGGCCGCCTGTTTAGCAAACCAAATGAACGCAACAACTTGAATATCGTGAGACAAAATCAAAAATTAAAAGCTATCATTGCACAAGAAACGCTAAAACTTGAAGAGCCCAGCGAGCCAGTACCATTAGAGCTACCGGCACCGATTACCTTGCAAGGCTATGTTAAACGTAGCGATGGTGCAAGCACGCTATGGATTAACAACCAGGCCGTGCAAGAAGATAGCACAGTGGATAATGTGAAAATTGGCCGATTGAACCAGCGCGGATCTTCAAAAAAAGGTGCGAATACTGAAGGCGTTGAAGTAAAAATCCCTGCGAATGGTAAACATATTCGGTTAAAAGCAGGCCAGATGTATGAACCCGAAACCAATCAAATTATAGAAATGCAAGTGGTCGAAAAAGCCAAAAGACTTAATTTAGAGCAAAGTGGTGTCATTGATGATGCTAATGAAACGTCACAAGATTAGCCATCGCAGTCAACATGGCGGTGCTTTAATCATACTGGTGCTAGTTCTCTTGCTTGCTGGTACAACGGTTATATTTTCAAAACTTGATGGTAGTGATGTGAGAATAGAACGCGATAAAAATACGGCTTTAGCATTGGCAGAGGCTAAGGTTGCATTGATTGGCTTTGTAATAAAAACGACAGATATTACTACTCCATCATATTTACCTAACCCAGATTTAAAATTATCTTCAGTCATTCCTGAAGGAAGTGAATCTGGGGGTTTGGGGGCGGTTGACATATCGTTGATAGGTAAACTTCCTTGGTCTAGCTTAGACATTTCACCTCTAAAAGATGGTTGGAATGAGTGTCTTTGGTATGTGGTTTCTGGACGCTATAAAAAAAATCCTAACACCTCTGTGTTTAATTGGGATGTACAGGGTCAGATTGACGTGATAGATGGCAACGGGAATGTTCTAGCGAGTAATTTGGTTGCGTTGATTGTGTCGCCTGGCGC
>PHCL01000139.1 GCA_002842195.1 Betaproteobacteria bacterium HGW-Betaproteobacteria-20
CACTGTTAAAGACTTCGTGATAATTGCCCGCTTGCGGCACACCAATACGGTATGCACTGCGTAGTACCGGGGTGAAATTTAACACTATTATAACAAAACTATTGTCCAATCCCCGCCGAATATAGCTGATAATGGATTGGTCACTATCATGACAGTCTATCCACTCAAAGCCTTGCACCTCAAAATCTAGTGTATGTAATGCATTCAAATCTTTATACAGATTATTTAAGTCGGTGGTAGCTTGTTTTAAACCTTGGTGCCATTGGTGGCCGGCATAGTCATTGTCAAGTAAGTGCCAATCAAGGCTACTATTTACGTTCCATTCGCGTCCCTGCCCAAACTCATTGCCCATGAAGTTGAGTTTTTTGCCTGGTGCGGTCATTTGGTAAGTTGTCAGTAGACGCAAATTTGCAAATTTTTGCCAGGCATCACCAGGCATTTTGTCCAGCAGTGAATTTTTGCCATGCACCACTTCATCATGCGAGAACGGTAATACAAAGTTCTCGGAATAAGCGTAAAGTTGACCGAAAGTGAGCATGTCATGGTAATAACGTCGGTGTACCGGGTCATGTTCAATGTACGCCAAGGTGTCGTTCATCCACCCCATATTCCATTTCATGCTAAAGCCTAAGCCACCCAAATACACGGGGCGGGACACGCCCGGCCATGCAGTAGATTCTTCGGCAATTGTCAGTACCCCTGGAAAATCCTGACCAACCATTACATTGAATTGTTTTAAGAAGTCAATTACATCAAGATTTTCGCGCCCACCAAATTTATTTGGCAACCATTCACCAGCTTTACGTGAGTAATCAAGGTAAAGCATAGAAGCCACAGCATCAACCCTAAATCCGTCAATATGAAACTCAGCCAGCCAGTAGTGTGCATTCGCCATTAAAAAATTACGGACTTCATTGCGACCATAATTGAAAATATAGGTACCCCAATCCTGGTGTTCACCTAAGCGTGGGTCTTCATGTTCGTACAAAGCCGTGCCGTCAAAACGTGCCAAAGCCCAGTCATCTTTTGGAAAATGGCCTGGCACCCAATCTAAAATAACGCCGATATTGGCCAGATGGAAGGCGTCAATCAAAAAGCGCAAGTCATCAGGTGAGCCGAACCTATTGGTCACACCAAAATAACCTGTAGTTTGATAGCCCCAGGATTCTGTCAGTGGATGCTCGGAGATCGGCATCAATTCAATATGGGTATAGCCCATTTCAGCCACGTAAGGCACCAGTGTTTTTGCAAGTTCACGATAAGTTAAAAAGTGCCCTTTATCATCACGTTGCCATGAACCTAAGTGTACTTCATAACAGCTAAACGGCGCATGTAGCCAGTCATTCCTTTGCCGCGCTTCCAGCCATTGCTTATCTTCCCATTGATGATGGCTGACGCTGATTTTGGCGGCAGTTCCAGGACGCTGTTCAAACTCCAGGCCATAGGGATCGGTTTTGACTAACACGCCACCCGTGTGGCGATTTCGAATTTCAAATTTATAGGTGTCATGCGTGGTTAAATTTGGGACGAAAATATCCCACACGCCGCTCGAGCCATGTACACGCATGGAATGAACGCGGCCATCCCAGTTATTGAAGCTGCCAATGACACTGACACGCTCTGCATTTGGCGCCCATACCGCAAAGCGAACGCCGGCGACACCCTCTTGCGTCATGCTCTGCGCGCCTAGCGTTTTATAGGCTTGCATTAAGCGACCTTCGCCAAATAAATAGAGCTCGTCTTGTGTGAGGCTGGAGGCGAAGGAGTAAGGATCGTACGTTTCGTAAACAGCTTGCGTTTCGTCATTATGGCCAGCTGTTATTTTGAGCAGGCTGGGTGATTTAATCACGGTTTTGCTTGTCATTTCAAACATGCCGTCAGCATGAGTTTTGACCAGGTTAATCCATTTATTTCCAACTTTTATCGATACTTCAGATGCGCTGGGTAAGAAAGTACGGTAAACATAATCTTCACCAACCGCATGGCAGCCTAAAAAACCAAATGGGTCGTGATGTCTCGCTTTTAAAATTAGTTTTAGCCCATCAGGAGCGTGTGGTGATTTCGCACTAGATTTTGCACCCGCTATCACGATAGTTTCTGTACTTGATTGTACTGGAGTGGTTGTAGATTTTACCAAGATACATTCCCCTAAAGTTGTCTTCAGAAATATTTCTAGCTTTTTAGCTGGATTAACTAGATTATAGTGCTTTAAGCTGATTATAATGTATATCAGTTGCAGTTAAATGCAAATTAAAGCTAGTTAGCCCAACTAGTTTAAGAATTAAGCCATTATCCAATTAAATTTCAGGCAATCAAAATTCAGGAGGGCATCATGTCGCTACAACGACCAGTGGATCAGCAATCAGACCGATTTATCAGTACTTTAACCAAAAACACTACGGCGATTATCCTTGCCGGCGGGCGTGGAAGCCGCCTAAAAAACTTGACTGATTGGCGTGCCAAGCCAGCTGTACAATTTGGTGGAAAATATAGAATCGTTGATTTCCCGCTATCTAATTGCATCAATTCCGGCATTCGTCGTATTAACGTGGCTACTCAGTATAAAGCGCAAAGCCTGATACAGCATATTCAGCGTGGCTGGGGATTTTTGCGTGGTGAGTTTAATGAGTATGTCAATATTATTCCAGCGCAGCAGCGTATTTCAGAAGATTGGTACAAAGGTACGGCAGATGCCGTGTATCAAAACCTTGATTTGCTTCGCGAGAGTGGCGCTGAATATGTTTTGATTTTGGCCGGTGACCATATCTATAAGATGGATTATGGAAAAATGCTGGCAACACATGCCAAGAGTAATGCGGATATGACCGTTGCGTGTATTAATGTTCCTTTAGAGGAAGCTAAAGGCTTTGGTGTGCTGGCAGTAGATGACACCGACCGTGTGATTGAATTTGCAGAAAAGCCAGAAAATCCGAAACACATGCCTGGCGACACGACTAAGGCTTTTGCCAGCATGGGTATTTATGTATTCAATGCCAAGTTTCTGTATGAGCAGTTAATACGTGATGCAGGTGATTCAAAATCAAGCCATGACTTTGGTGGCGATATCATTCCATACATCATTAAAAAGTATAAAATTCAAGCACATCGCTTTACTGAAAGTTGTGTAGGTGCCAAAAATGGCAACCACTACTGGCGCGACGTTGGTACTATTGACGCTTACTGGGAAGCCAATATGGAGTTGACCAGAGTGATTCCTGAGCTTAACTTGTATGATAGAGACTGGCCTATTTGGACATATCAAGAACATTTGCCACCAGCTAAATTTGTGTTTAATGACGAAGGTAGAACAGGCAGTGCAACAGATTCATTGGTTTCTGGTGGATGCCTTATCAGCGGCTCTTCCATAGATGATTCAGTGTTGTTCTCTGATGTGCGTGTGCATAGTTATTGCACTGTTAAGGGCTCGGTGATTTTGCCTAAGGTTACTGTGAATCGCCATGTGGTGCTTAAAAACGTAGTGATAGACCGTGGCTGCAGCATTCCAGAAGGGATGCAAATTGGCGTGGATTTGGCGCTGGATGCGAAGCGTTTTTACGTATCAGAAAAAGGCATTACACTGGTGACACCAGATATGTTAGGGCAGGATTTATACAGAACAGTTTGATACAAATTAACGTCTTGTCATTATTTCGTTTAAATCTATTTGTTAGTGTTTAAGGTCGTAGTCAAAGGTTGTAAGTAAAAGTGAAATCAAATCGTCCCAAGTTGTATATTAATCTTTACTGGCATATGCATCAGCCAGATTATCGTGATACGGTCACCAATGAATATGTTTTGCCGTGGACGTATCTGCACGCCATTAAAGATTACAGTGATATGGCGTATCATCTAGAAGCTAACCCTAAGGCACGCGTAACTTTTAACTTTGTGCCGATTTTGCTAGAGCAGCTTGAAGACTATAGCAATCAATTTAAACACAATACTATTCGCGATCCGTTATTGGCTTTATTGGTTAAAGATGATTTAGCCGGCATTAGTTACGAACAATGTCATTTAATCGTACAAAGCTGCTTTAAAAGCCACCACGAAAAAATGCTGAGTCCTTTTCCGCATTATCAGCGCTTGTTACATATTTATCAGCTGGTAGAGCCAATGGAGTGTGATAATGAATTTCATTATCTTTCTGCGCAATTTAAAGCGGATTTATTAACATGGTATCACCTGGCTTGGTGTGGAGAGAGTTTGCGCCGCAATAATGCCGTGGTACAAGCGCTAATGACTAAGGGCGTACTTTTTACGCTAGAAGACAGGCAACAACTATTTGCCGTAATCAGTGACACCATTTCAGGCTTAATTCCACGCTACAAAGCCTTGATGCAGCGCAAGCAGATAGAGATTTCTACTACGCCATACTATCATCCGATTTTGCCTTTGCTGATAGATTTTAAATCCACCATAGATGCCATGCCTTACGCACCTTTACCCAAATACGCCAAGTATGCCGGCGGGCAAAGCCGCGCGACTGCGCATGTGGTTGCGGCCAGTAAATATCACGAAAATCTGTTTGGTGAAAAACCCAGAGGTATGTGGCCAGCTGAAGGCGGTGTCTCTAATGCGGCTTTATCGCTCATGGCAGAACATGGTGTGGAATGGGCTGCGACAGGGCAGGCGGTGTTGGCGAATAGTTTATTAAAGTCGCAGTTGGCGCTACCAGATAAGAGCGAGTATCTTTACCAACCGTATCATGTGACTAATGGCAAGCAGGATATTTTATGCTTTTTCAGAGATGATAATCTTTCGGATAAAATTGGCTTTGAGTATGCAAAAATGCATA
>PHCL01000140.1 GCA_002842195.1 Betaproteobacteria bacterium HGW-Betaproteobacteria-20
CACTGCAAAAAATATTGCCTGAGCTTGATAAACTATGGGGCGTGCCGCAACCATCAAAATATCACCCGTAAATTGACACAGGCGTGCATGTGATGATGGTGATAGATTATGCCGCAAAGCAAAATTTCAGCCTGCCAGTGCGCTTTGCCGCGCTAATGCATGACCTTGGCAAAGGCACTACGCCTGTGGATGTTCTGCCGCGCCACATTGGCCATGAAGAACGCAGCGTGAGCTTATTAAAAGGCATCACCAAACGCTTGCGCGTGCCAAATGATTGTAAAGAGCTTGCACAGATTGTTGCTAAATTTCATGGCAAATTACACGCGGCACCACAAATGCGGCCAAGCACATTGTTAGCATTTTTAATCGAATTGGACGCTATTCGCCAACCAGCAAGATTTATGGATTTTTTAAAAGCCTGTGAGGCGGATTCGCGTGGCAGAGCAGGTTTGGAAAATTGCACATTACCCGCAGCAGATTTAGTAGTAAAAGCATTAGAAGCCGCTTCCAGTGTAGATGCCGGTGCTGTAGCAAGCATCTACACCGAACCAGAAAGAATCAAAGCTGCCGTGTTTGAGGCAAGGCTAAAGGCTGTTAATCAGGTATTGTAAAATGCGGCTTAAGTTAGGCAATGCCGAGCTTGTATTGAATAATGTACTTAGCCACGTAGCCTACCAGGCCAAATGCCAGTGCGAGGAATAAAACCATAGTGCCGAAGCGCCCGGCTTTACACTCCCAAGCAAGATGACCGACGATAAATAACATTAAAAGCATTAACCCGCCTACGCCATATGTCATACCAAACTCGGTAATCTGTGCTTCAGTAAAACCAAATATCGTGCCTTGCATGTTTTTCTCCGTTAACCGTGTTACTTATCTATTACATTAAGACCTTTGCAAAAGTCCGAACTACTCACCGCTCGCCCTGAGCTTGTCGAAAGGTGGCACATACAACCTATTGATTGCAAACAAAGTGCGCTTCGACAAGCTCAGCACGAACGGGTAAAAATTGTGTAATTAAATACTTTTGCAAAGGTCTTACATTATTTATCAGGGCCAGCAGAAGCCGGTTTTGACAGCACTCAGTAAAAACTCCAAGCTTATCAGGGCTTGGTCGATTGAATGAATGGATCATCAAAAGAACGATCATGCTCTGCAAACAAATGAGAGAGTTTTTCATGGAACCGGTTGAAAATCTGAGCGGTGTTGCCTTGATTTCTCAGTGATAAACACTCATCGGATAGCGCATATAATTGCTGCATAATGTCAGCATGTGCCTGTTTGTGTACGCGATAGTATTCATACGCTATTGTTACGTGTGGTCTGCTCAGCATGATAATTTCTTCATGTTCGAAATGCCTGCCAGCCAGATCGATAATATGAAATAAGAAGGAAGGCAACCGGCCCTGGCATGACGCCTGTTTTTCATGGTCACAGTTCTGGCAATCCGGTAGCTGATCCAGCTTACTGCAAGCACAGGCGTCATGTAAGTCACTCAGGTACTTATCTAATAGCCTATGTTCTTCCTGAATAACCAGGTAATCGGCTGGTGCCAACTCGTTAATTGCTTTGTTATGCAGTGACATAACTACCCTTTCAAGAATCTATAACAATTGAGTCACGATGTCTGGTTAAAAATTGGTCAAAAAAATAGCTAATTAGTTCAGCATATTCAGCTGTTGCTGCACAAACTCGGTTGGCTTCCGTTTGAACCCGCTTTTTACAAATTGTTGCCAGCGTCCTGTTACATAACATACGATTAAATTTGCCTGCGCTTCAGCGTCGCCTTTAGTATTCGCCTGCACATGTTCATTTTGTGCCTCGGCAATACGCAGGCTTTGTTTAAGGGTAACTTCAATGCGATCATACAATTGGTTAATGCGCAGTTGTAGTTTTTCATCTTCATTGACCAAGGCATCGCCAATCAGCACGCGTGTCATGCCTGGGTTTTTTTCAGCAAAGACCAATAGCATGGTAATTGTGCGTTGCACTTGTCGCAGGCCCTCGGTTTCTTCAGTGCTAATTTTGTTAATTAAGCCAAAAATAGTTTCCTCAATAAACGCAATCAAACCCTCAAACATTTGGGCTTTATTGGCAAAATGGCGATAGAGTGCGGCTTCACTGACTTTTAGTTTTGCTGCAAGTGAAGCTGTCGTCACCTTTTCGCGTTTTGGGTTTTCTAGCATATGGGCCAGTGTTTCTAAAATTTGCTGTTTGCGTTCGCCTGCCATTTAATTATCCCCCATAGCATGTTTATTTTGAGTGTTGTATGTGAAATTATAGCCTAATGTGAGTGAGTGCTAACACCTCACTTAAACGATAATCCACAAAATTTGGTTTCTTTAATTTTTTAGTGACCCAGATTGTTGTCATGCCCAGTCGTTTTGCGGTCATCAGTGCTGGCAGGCTATCTTCCAGCATGATGCAGTCACTGGCTTTAATGTTAATGGTTTTAAGCAGCATCTGAAAGCCGCGTACCGAGGGCTTGCCATGAAATTTTGTAGATTCCACGCTAAATACCAGCTCGAAACAATCTGCAATTCCCATAATATCAAGCACGCGTAAAGCATAGTCGCGCGGCGCATTAGTGAACACTAACTTACGTCCTGATAGGCCGTTTAAAAGGTGACGCAAACGTTTTACTTGCAATACCATGTCTGGCAAGTTTAAGAAATTGTGTGTTTCATGCAGAAAGTGACGCGGGCAAAAGTAGCTGGGATGACCAGCGTGATGGCGCATCAAACCTTTAAGTGTAGCGCCATAGATTTGCCAATAATGCTGGCGCATGTCGTGTGCAGTGGCTTCGTCTAAAGCTAACATATCCATCATGTATTGCGTCATGGCGCGATTCATCACAGGAAAGATATGCGCCGAGGCGTTGTGCAAGGTGTCGTCTAAGTCAAAAATCCAAACTCTGCTAGACATTTAAAAGAAAACTTCCCCGTTCGTCATTCTGAGTGTAACGAAGAATCCAGTACTTTTATAGTACCGCTGGATTTTTCGCCTTGCTCAGAATGACATAGGTGAAATTGAGTGCTGTACAACTTACTTCGCCTTAATCAGCGTGCCTACACCTTCATCCGTCAGCACTTCAAGCAATAGCGCATGTTCCACACGGCCATCAATAATATGCACCGCTTTCACGCCGCTACGGGCGGCATCTAAGGCGGAGCTTATTTTTGGCAACATGCCGCCTGAAAGTGTGCCATCAGCCACTAAATCATCAATTTGTTTAGGGGTTAAGCCTGTCAGTAGCTCGCCATTTTTGTCTAAAACGCCGGGTGTGTTGGTGAGTAAAATCAATTTTTCAGCACCTAAAATTTCGGCTAATTTACCTGCAACCACGTCGGCATTAATATTGTAAGTTTCACCATCTATCCCCACGCCAATTGGCGCGACCACCGGAATAAAGTCGCCCCCATCTAAAAAGTTGATAATGCTGGGATCAATTGCGGTGATCTCGCCTACTTGGCCAACATCAATCATTTTTGTTGGGTTATTTAAGTCTGCCATCAATAATTTGTGCGCATGAATAAAATTGCCATCTTGTCCGGTTAAACCCACCGCTTTGCCACCGTGACGGTTAATCAATTGGACGATTTCTTTATTTACTTTTCCACCAAGTACCATGCCAACAACATTCATGGTTTCGGCATCGGTAACGCGCATGCCTTGAATAAACTCACCTTTTTTGCCAAGTTTATCTAACACTTCATTAATTTGCGGGCCGCCACCATGCACTACCACAGGGTTCATGCCAACTAGTTTCAGCAATACCACATCCTGTGCAAAGCATTGTTTCAGATGTTCATCAGTCATGGCGTTGCCGCCGTATTTAATGACGATTGTTTTATCAAAAAAGCGTTTGATATAAGGTAGCGCCTCGGCAAGAGTGCGTGCTTTTTTTGCGGCAGTGGTTTGACTTATCATAAGTTTTCCGTAAGCTTAAATTTCAGTAAATTCAGGGTCTGAGTATGTTCTAGTTTGGGCTATTCTAGTTTGCGTAATTGTAACTAAAATTTGCTCAAAGCGTTTTGCTAAAAACCTTGGATTTTCGCTGAAAGTTATAAAGTTTTTGTTTTTCAACGGGCAATTTTTCTACACTGAGTTCAGTAAAGCCGCGCTCTAAAAACCAATGTTCTGTGCGCGTAGTGAGGCAGAATAAGCTTTTAAAGCCTAAAAGCTTTGCCTGATTGGCACAGTAATAAAACAGCTTATCACCTCTGCCGCCACCTCTGTAAGCGTGGTCAATCGCTAGGCAGGCAAATTCCGCCGTACGTTCTTCAGCAAATGGATACAGCGCAGCGCAACCGATAATACGGTTATCGTGTTCCATCACATAAAAATGGTTGACCTCCATTTCAATGCGTTCGCGCCCGCGACGTACTAAAACGCCTTCATTTTCAAGCGGCTCAATCAATTTCAATATGCCGCCCACGTCGTCAATGCTGGCCTGGCGCATGGTTTCCAGCGGTAACTCGGTCACCATCGTGCCTATGCCTTCAAGCGTGAATAATTCCTGAATAATCGCGCCATCAATATGACGGGAAATCAAATGCGTACGTGCCACACCATGCTCGCAGGCTTTAATGGCCGCAGGTAAGTAGTAGCTCACATCCTCGGAAATATGGATAGGCGCGTCATTATTTTCTGCACGGTTTTGCACATTGTCCAGTAGGTTTTTTGCTTTTTCTGCGGTCATTTCGCGTAATAACTCACCACGCAAATTTTGCACACCTTCAGAATCCATCAAGAAAATAAGTTTATCAGCGTCCAGCGCAATAGCGGT
>PHCL01000141.1 GCA_002842195.1 Betaproteobacteria bacterium HGW-Betaproteobacteria-20
CGGTGTAATCTGCCACATACGTGGCAGCAAATAGCTTCATAAATTCAGAGGGCTGCGGATTAACCACAAACAACTTCAACCAGCGACGGCTACCGCCTGCTTTAAGTCCGATACCGGGAATTAGCACCAGCACCAATAAAACCAAACCAATGAGAAATAAATAAGGCGCCATTTTTTGCCACCAGGCTATAGGTACGTTAAATGCGGCGAATGCAGCGCTGATACCAACCAACATAAATATGGCTTGATGCACCAAATAATAACTGCTGTTGTGTCCAACGCCTTTGTCCGCTTCTGCAATAGCAATAGAAGCCGAGTACACCATGACCAAACCTATACCCAGCAAGCACAACACCACCCACAACAGGCCCTGATCATAGCTGGGGGAGTTAATACGGTCGCGATTTAGCATGGTTGTAATCATGCAATATCCTTTTCGCGCACTTTTAACTCATTGACTGCACGCACAAATACTTCTGCACGATGTATGTAATTTTTAAACATATCAAAACTTGCGCACGCAGGGGAGAGCAATACTGCATCTCCAGTCTGGGCTAGTTTTTTAGCGATGTTCACCGCTTCAGGCAGGTCAATCGCTTGATATAAAGGGATACCAGCTGGCAATAATGCAGCCTCAATCAAGGGTGCATCGCGCCCAATTAACACCACGGCACGCGCGTTTTCTGCTACTGCTACTTTTAACGGAGCAAAGTCTTGACCTTTGCCATCACCACCTGCAATTAACACTATTTTTTGAGCTATTCCAGATAGTGCTGCACAAGTTGCACCTACATTGGTGCCTTTTGAGTCATCGTAATAATCAACGTCATCAATGTTGGCTACCCACTCTACACGGTGTGGCAGGCCTTTAAAGTTATACAGCGTTTGGATGATAGGCGCGTAATCAATACCGATACCGCGACACAATGCAACGGCAGCCAGTGCATTAGCGGCATTATGTAAACCCACAATTTTTAAATCTTGCAAATTGATGAGTTCATTTTCATTTTCGCAAAGCCAAGTATTGCCATCACTTTGTTTCAATCCATACGAAATCTCGTCGCTTGTCCCACCATGACTGGCATCATCAGAAAGACCAAATGTCACTTGCGCCAACTTCGGCCGTGCCATCAACATGCTCCAGGCATCATCACGGTTAAGTACTTGCAAGGTAGCATTGTAGAAAATTCGTGCTTTTGCTATAGCATAGTCTTGAAAGCTCGCATATCTATCCACGTGGTCTTCAGACAAATTCAGCATAGTTGCTACATCAACTTGCAAACTGCTGGTCGTTTCCAACTGAAAACTTGAAAGCTCCAATACATAAACATCCGGCGTTTCCATGCTTAATGCATCTAGCACCGGCAAGCCAATATTGCCAGCAACGATAGTTTTTAAACCGGCAGCTTTGCACATCTCTCCCACTAGAGTAGTGACTGTAGTCTTACCATTGGCACCTGTAATCGCAATCACTTTGGCGCTTGCCGGACGATATTGTGCAAATAACTCAACATCGCCAATCACGCTAATGCCGCGTTGCAGAGCTGCCTGAATCTCAGGCTCATTCAATGGCACGCCTGGGCTCGCCACAATCAAATCTACACCATCAAACATGGCAGGTTTAAAGGCGCCTGTATAAATTGTTGCTTTTGGCAGTTCAGCCTTTAATACTTCAACGCCGGCCAGGATCTCACGCGTATCCGCTACAAACAAGTGTGCGCCTTGCGTGCTTAGCCAGCGCAACACAGACTTCCCGGTTTCGCCAAGGCCCAACACTAATACTTTTTTGTCTTTTAATTTTGTCATGTTGTTTTAAAAACTTTCACCACAGAGACCCAGAGAAATGCAAAACAAAAAAAACCTCTTTAGTGTTTGGGGTTTCTCCGTGCATTTGTGTCTCTGTTGTGAATGCATTATATTTTTACCGCAATTTCAAACTTGCCAGGCCAATTAACACCAGCATCATGCTGATTATCCAAAAGCGCACGACCACTTGCGTTTCTTTCCAACCTTTTTCTTCATAATGGTGGTGCAATGGCGCCATTAAAAAGATGCGTTTTCCTATACCTGTTTTGCGTTTGGTATATTTGAAATACATCACTTGCGCTGCTACCGAGAAAGTTTCCACCACGAATACGCCGCCCATAATGAATAATATGATTTCTTGGCGCACAATCACGGCAACAATACCCAGCGCCGCACCAAGTGCCAACGCGCCGACATCGCCCATAAACACCTCGGCTGGATAAGCGTTAAACCATAAAAAGCCTAATCCCGCGCCTGCCATAGCGGCACAAAACACCATGAGTTCACCCGCGCCTGCCACATAAGGCACGCCTAAGTAGCGTGAAAAATACAAATGCCCTGCCACGTAAGCAAATATACCCAGAGCACTCGCTACCATCACCGTGGGTAAAATCACCAAACCATCTAAACCATCAGTTAAATTCACTGCATTACTACTACCAACCACCACTAAATACGTCAACACAATAAAACCTATTGCACTTAATGGCAGCACAAGCGTCTTAAAAAACGGTACGATTAGCGTGGTTTCTACCTGAGTTACTGATGTTTTGTATAAAAATAATGCGACGGCTATACCAATTAAACTTTGCCAAAAAAACTTGGCTTTTGCCGATAAACCTTTGGGGTTTCTATGTACTACTTTGCGGTAGTCATCTACCCAGCCAACTGCGCCAAAACCCAGTGTTGTGACTAACACCACCCAAATAAAGCGATTAGTTAAATCTGCCCATAGCAAAGTTGAGATGGCTATTGATACCAAAATAAGTGCGCCGCCCATGGTGGGCGTCCCCATTTTAATTAAATGGGTTTGCGGACCATCATCACGAACAGCTTGCCCGACTTTGTACTCGGTCAATTTACGTATCATGCTTGGGCCAGCGATGAATGAAATCGCCAGCGCAGTGAGTGTGGCCAACACCGCACGTAGTGTGATGTAGTTAAATACATTAAAACCATGAATATCGCGCGCTAACCAACGAGTTAGTTCTAATAACATTATTCATTCTCCCTTAATGTTTTTTCTAATTTTTCGTTTAACAAGTCTTTTTCCAGCAAATCAACCACACGTTCCATTTTCATAAAACGCGAGCCTTTTACCAACACAGTCGCGTCATGACTTAAAAGTGGCTTAACCGCCTCAGCAATCGACTCTGGTATTGCATAATGGTGAGCCCCTATGCCAAAACCTCGCACCATTTCCAGACTTAAATCACCTAAACAATACAGTTCGGTAAGACCTGCCGCTTTTGCATAAGCACCAATTTCCGCATGCATATTTTTAGCATCAGCTCCCAATTCACCCATATCACCCAGCACCAGTATTTTTTTGCCTTGAAACTTTGCCAGCACATCAATGGCGGCTTTCATGGAATCCGGATTGGCGTTATAAGTGTCATCTATCAACGCAGCCCCATTAAATGCTGCTTTACGCTGCAAGCGGCCTTTTACACCACCAAAATTTTCTAAGCCGCAGGTAATTTCAGTATTTGATGCACCCAGCGCAACTGCCACTGCACTTGCTGCTAATGCATTACTGACGTTATGTGCGCCTAACATATTCAACTTAAAGCTAATGCTGCCTTGTGGCGTGGATAAATATACTTGGCTTATGCCTTGTTTTTCTTCGTAAGTTGCACTCACATCGGCTTGATTTTTTAGACCGAAAGTCACTATTTTTTTATTTGTATTGAGTGATTCCCAATAAGCCGCATAATCATCATCGGCATTGATTACCGCCACACCATCGTCACTTAACCCCGCAAAAATTTCACCTTTGGCTTTTGCAATGTTGTCACGGGAACCCACTTCACCAATATGCGCCGTGCCTGCATTGTTAATCACTGCCACAGTCGGCTTGGCTATGCGGGTTAAATAATCAATCTCGCCTAGGTGGCTCATGCCCATTTCCAATACTGAAAACTGGTGCGTGGCGCGCAATTTAAGTAGCGTCAATGGCAAGCCGATGTGATTATTTAGATTACCCACAGTGGCATGTATCGCCTCTAAACCACCCACTTTCGCCGCCAAAATTGCTGTAATCATTTCTTTAACGGTGGTTTTGCCGTTACTGCCTGTGATGGCAATTACTGGGATTTTAAATTTTGAACGCCAATACGCTGCCAGGGCACCCAAAGCCTGACAAGTGTCTTCCACCACAATGGCTGGTTCTAAACCTAACTCTGGATTTGACACCAGCACAGCTGCTGCACCTTGTGCAAGAGCCTGTGCAGCATAATCATGACCATCAAAATGCTCACCTTTTAATGCAACAAATAGCTGGCCTTTAACAATCTTGCGGCTATCTGTGCCTACGCTAAAAAATTCAACATCAACAGCAGATAATCTAGCGTTTGTGGCTTTAGCGGCTTCTGAAAGTAGCATCATGCGGAAGCTCTCACGTCACTAATTGATGGATATTGTTTTAATGCTGCATGCGCAACAAGCGCATCATCAAAAGGGTGCTTGATACCTGAAATTTCCTGGTAGTTTTCATGGCCTTTACCGGCAACTAAAATAACATCCCCCGGCTTGGCTGATTGCACTGCTTGTTTAATGGCTTTTGCACGATCAGGTTCCACTAAATACCCGGCACTTATATTGCTGACAACTGCACAAATAATTGCGGCGGGGTCTTCACT
>PHCL01000142.1 GCA_002842195.1 Betaproteobacteria bacterium HGW-Betaproteobacteria-20
TTTCTAGATAGCCGTGGCAAAGGCATCGGTTTACGTCTAGGCGTTAAAACATCTGGTTGCTCTGGTATGGCTTACACGCTGGAGTTTGTGGATGAAGCGCTGCCAGAAGACATGATTTTTGAAAGTAACGGCGTGAAGGTGCTGATAGATCCGACAAGCTTGGTGTATATGGATGGCACCGAGCTGGATTATGCCAAAGAAGGTTTGAACGAAGGCTTTAAGTTTAACAATCCAAACGTTAAAGATGAGTGCGGTTGCGGTGAAAGTTTTACGGTGTGAGTCTAAATTATTACGTGTTATTTGACCTGGATCCAATATTCAATATTGAGCTGGAAACTCTGGAAAGTAATTATCGCAAGATACAATCCGAATCGCACCCAGACCGCTTTGTCACGGCATCAGCGGCCGAAAAACTCAAATCCATGCAACTGGCTACACTGGCAAATGAGGCATACCTAATCCTTAAAAACCCCGCCAATCGGGCCAAGTATTTATTGGAGTTGCAAGGCATTACCGCTATCAGTGAAACCAATACGGCAATGCCCACAGACTTTTTAATGCAGCAAATGGAATGGCGTGAAATGCTGGAAGACGCAATAACGGCCAAAAACATTGCTGCACTTGAAAACTTACTGAGTGAGATTCAAATTGAAGCAAAAAGCTTGCAATCCAGTTTAGTTAAATTACTTGATGAAGAAAAAGATTATGTGGCTGCAACTGCAGCCACTCGCAAGCTGATTTTTATCGATAAAGTGTGTGCCGACATTCACCGGGCAATTGAACAAATAGAGAATTAGTATGGCTTTACTGCAAATATCCGAACCTGGCATGAGTGCTGCCCCACATCAACACAAGTTGGCTATAGGCATTGATTTAGGTACAACCAACTCTCTGGTTGCCACCGTCAAAAGTGCCATGGCTACTGTACTGCAAGACGAACATGGTCACGCGCTGTTGCCATCCGTGGTGCGCTACATGCCAGATGGCAAGGTGGTGGTTGGGCATGATGCACAGGCACAGCAAAGCAATGATCCGGTCAATACTATTGCATCTGCCAAGCGTTTTATGGGTCGTAGCCTGAAGGACATTGCAGATAGAGCTCACATCCCCTATAACTTTGTTGATAGCGCTGATGCAACCAAACTATTGCAATTACAAACCCGTGCCGGGCTAAAAACGCCTGTAGAGATTTCCGCTGAAATCCTTAAAACACTCAAAATGCGTGCAGAAAAATCTCTCGGCGGTGAACTTGTCGGCGCAGTCATTACCGTCCCGGCTTACTTCGATGATGCACAGCGCCAAGCAACCAAAGATGCGGCACGTCTGGCCGGCTTAAATGTATTACGTTTATTGAACGAACCCACAGCCGCCGCTGTAGCCTATGGCTTAGATAACGCTGCAGAAGGCACTTTTGTCATTTATGACTTAGGCGGCGGCACATTTGATGTGTCTATTCTAAAGCTATCCAAAGGGGTGTTTGAAGTACTCGCCACCAATGGTGATTCCGCACTTGGCGGTGATGATTTTGACCATCGTATATACTGCTGGGTACTGGATAAAATTCGTGAAAGCAGCAGCAGTTTCAAACCGCTTGGTGAAGAAGACACGCGGTTGTTGCTCACTAAAGCACGTCAGGCAAAAGAATGGCTGACGGTTAACCATGAAGCGCAAATCGTCTGCCGTTTAAGTGATGGCACTCTGATCGATGTCACGCTGACTGCAACAAAGTTTGTAGAACTCACCCAACAATTGGTAATTAAAACACTCTCCCCTACGCGTAAAGCCATGCGCGACGCAAACCTTGCGCTTGCAGACATCAAAGGTGTAGTTTTGGTCGGCGGCGCAACCCGTATGCCACAAGTCAGGCACGCAGTTGAAGAATATTTTCAGCAAACCCCACTCACTAATTTGGACCCCGATAAAGTCGTCGCGCTTGGTGCAGCCATTCAAGCCAATGCACTGGTAGGCAACCGCAGTGATGATAATTTATTGCTGTTAGACGTAACGCCGCTTTCTTTAGGTTTAGAAACCATGGGCGGCTTGGTAGAAAAAATCATTCCACGCAACAGCACACTGCCGGTAGCCCGCGCGCAGGATTTCACAACCTACAAAGACGGCCAGACTGCAATGAGCATACAAGTAGTACAAGGCGAACGTGAACTTGTAGCAGACTGTCGCTCGCTGGCACATTTTGAGTTACGTGGAATTCCACCGATGGCGGCAGGCGCAGCACGCATACGTGTGACTTTTCAAGTAGATGCCGATGGCTTGCTTTCTGTAAGTGCACGCGAACAATCCAGCGGCATTGAAGCGCACGTGGTTGTTAAACCTTCTTACGGACTGACTGAAGATGAAATCACCCATATGCTGAAATCGTCATTCGGCAGTGCTGAAGTGGACAAAAAAGCCCGCATGTTAGCTGAAGCGCGCGTATCTGCAGGTGCTATTATTGGCGCTGTGAGCCTTGCATTAGCCAGAGACGGCAACCTAATTAGCGCAAAAGAAAAACATACAATAGAAGCAGAAATACAACGACTGCAAACGACTGCTAAAACAGATGATGCAACTGCCATCAACAAAGCAATAGATACACTGAATCATGCAACAGAAGCTTTTGCCGCAGCGCGTATGAATGCCAGTGTGAGCCGTGCACTATCCGGTAAAAACTTAGATTCGATTAACCTATAAAAACCATACGTTCCCTGAGCCTGTCGAAGGGAGTCGCTATCCCTTCGACAGGCTCAGGGAACGAGCACCAAGGAAACAACATGCCAAAAATTATAATACTACCCCACGAAGAACTCTGCCCAGACGGTACGGCCATTGAAGCCAAAACAGGCGACTCAATCTGTGACACCTTATTGAATAACGACATTGATATTGATCATGCCTGCGACCAAGCCTGTGCATGCACAACCTGCCATGTGATTGTCCGCGAAGGCTTTAAATCACTTAACCCATCCAATGACCAGGAAGATGATCTACTCGATAAAGCCTGGGGTCTGGAGCCGAATTCCCGCCTCTCATGCCAGGCCATCGTCGGCACCGAAGATTTAGTAGTGGAAATTCCAAAATACAGCATCAACATGGCCAAAGAAGGTCATCGCTAATTGCTGTCAACCCTAATTGCTGCCAACATTAGTTAAGTCGTAGCTATAGCCAGTCCCATCAATAATGACAGTCACATATTGTTTTTGGTAGTCGCTCCTACCAACCAATTATCTTGGCATGTCATGACGTTATTTTTGGGATCAGCGGCCCATGATTTATGAGGAGCGATAGGCAATTGGGTGTGACTGCATTTTATTTTGGCCTAAAAAGACACGGGCATAAATTCTAAAGCAAGTAATTTCCAGCAAAGCAAATCCTAACGCAATCAAAGCTAACAACCCTGTTTGATGGGTATGGATATGCGTAAACAATAAATCAATGCCAATAAATGTAGGCGTAAACGGAAAACCAAGCAACCCGAGACAACTAATCAGAAATAACAAACTTAACTTTGGCTTAGAAATGCTGTAGCCGTGAAAACGATTCAACATAATATCGCCATCGATAGCCTTAGCTTGAGCCAAACTGAAAAAGCCCAGCAGACCAAATAAAACCGGCCCACATAAAAACATAAGCAACTGTGTGTCTGGCAACGCCGTGTTAAATGCAATAGCGACTGCAACAAAGAATTGACTAAGCACAATCAGCAGCCACGTTCGTAAGGCATCTCCACGTGCAGCAAAAGCGCTTAAAATACAAAGTAGCGCGATTAGCGCATATACAAAAGGTAATGTGCTATGCATGCTGTTGCTAACAGGTAATTTACTCACATAAAACAATAAACTAGCGGCCAGCACGGTCACAATTAAACTAATATTTATATTGCCTGACGCCCACTGCAACTGCCTGCCTAACCACTTAAACGGTGCCCACAATACGTTAAATTGCAAGCCATCTAAAACCCATTCTTTTAAGCCCAGTATGTAAAAAGTATGACTTAGCTTGGTAATAAACTTGCCTTGGGACTGGTATCGCTTGGCTTGATATTCAAAAAACTGGTTATGAATTAAATAGCCCAATACTGATGGCGAAACCAGTAATTGGTATGCACGCAAAAACGCATTGCCGGCAAAATGGATGAGCACTAGCGTGTGCCAACCAAGCGCCACCTCAATCAGCATCAGGCCAACCTGCGCAATGGTCCCATAAGCGATTTGCGTTTTAACGGTAGATTGCACACGCCCGATATTAGCCGCGACCAAGCTTGTTGCTAAACCAATACCAATAATGGCAACTTTTATTGCGAATATATTTTGCCAAAGCGGGTAAGTTCTCAATAACAAAAATACGCCTAAATGTACCGATAACGCACCATAAAAAATAGCACTTGATGTCGTGGGCCCTTCCATCGCGCGCGGTAGCCAACTGGAAAATGGTAATTGTGCTGATTTAATAAGCACGCCCAGCAAAAACAGGACAGCTATCCACGTTAAGCTCGTATTACCAGCAAAAGCCGTTAAAAAATCTGAATTGAACATTTCTGAAAACGTGATACTTTTGTAAAAAGTATGGTGCGCCAGCCACATTGCCAGCAACAAACCCATATCACCTAAACGGTACAGCGATAACACTTTCAGGCCGTTCTTAACGGGTAAATAACGGTCACGGTA
>PHCL01000143.1 GCA_002842195.1 Betaproteobacteria bacterium HGW-Betaproteobacteria-20
CCTGAGAAGTAGTTTTTTACTTCATTGGTGATAGATTTATACCTTTGCCCAGTCATCACATTTAGCACGGCTTGCGTGCCAACGATTTGTGAAGTTGGCGTGACTAATGGAATGTAGCCCAGGTCTTTACGCACCAATGGTATTTCAGCCAAGACTGCATCCATGCGGTCTAACGCACCTTGCTCTTTAAGCTGGTTGCTTAGATTAGAAATCATGCCACCCGGTACCTGGTTGAGTAACACACGCGTATCAACGCCTGAAAAGTCACTTTCAAACTGCCAATATTTTTTACGCACTTCTTTAAAATAGGCGGTGACTTCCTGTACGGCAGCTATGTTCAAGCCAGTATCGAACTCGGTGCCCTGCAGGGCTGCAATCATGCTTTCGGTGGTTGGGTGGCTTGCACCTTCTGAAAATGCCGCGCTACAGGTATCTATCATCACTGCGCCATTTTCAAGCGCGCGTAGCAAATTCATGCTGGCCAGGCCGCTGGTAGCATGTGTGTGCATATGGATAGGCACGTTTACGTTGGCGTGTAAGGCTTTTACTAAATCAACAGTGGCTTGCGGTGTAAGCAAACCGGCCATGTCTTTAATCGCAATGGTGTCAGAACCCATTGCCTCCAGCTCTTTAGCGATGCCGACAAAGTGTGCTACATCGTGCACGGGACTTGTTGTGTAGCTAATCGTCCCCTCGGCATGCTTACCTGCTTTTTTAACAGCTTCAATGGAAACTTGTAGGTTACGCGTATCATTTAACGCATCAAAAATACGGAATACATCAACCCCGTTATCAGCGGATTTTTGTACAAAAGCACGCACTACGTCATCAGAATAATGGCGGTAGCCAAGCAGGTTCTGGCCACGTAATAACATTTGAATGCGTGAGTTAGGCAGTGCCTTACGTAATGTTTTGAGGCGTACCCAAGGATCTTCTTTTAAATAGCGTACACAGGCATCAAAAGTTGCACCGCCCCAGGCTTCCAGCGACCAAAAGCCAATCGCATCCAACTTAGCGCATATTGGTAACATATCGGCAGTACGCATGCGTGTGGCGATGTGGCATTGATGCCCGTCGCGTAAAACCAGCTCGGTTACTTGTACTTTTGATGTATTAGTCGATTGTATTTTTGTCATGGTTTAACTCTTTACTTTAATTTATGTGTTCAACTATTTGTTTTTATTAAAAATATTTAATTTTTAAACTAAATGCCTTCATGTGCGGCAATCGCCGCAGAAATCGCCGCAGCAATGACCTCTGGCGGAATTTCGTTAGCATAATTAGTTAACTCTGGATGCGATTCAACAAAGCTAGTATTAAAGTTGGCACTTCTAAAATCTTTGTGCTTTAAAATTTCCTGGTAATACGGAATCGTGGTTTTAACGCCATAAATCAACATATCATCCAGTGCGCGACGGCCACGTTCAATTACGCTATCCCAATCAAGTGCCCAAACAGTTAATTTGGCGCACATCGAATCATAATAGGGCGGAATTTCATAGCCAGTATAAATTGCAGCGTCCATGCGTACGCCTGGTCCACCTGGTGAATAGTAGCGCGTAATTTTACCAAAACTAGGTAAAAAATCATTTTTTGGGTCTTCCGCATTAATGCGAAACTCCATTGCATAACCTCTAAATTGCACATCTTTTTGTTTATATTGCAGCGGTAAACCACAGGCCACGCGGATTTGTTCTTGCACAATATCAATGCCGGTAATGGATTCAGTCACGGTATGCTCAACCTGCAAGCGTGTGTTCATTTCCATAAAGTAAAATGTATTGTTGGTATCCAGCAAAAACTCTACCGTACCAGCATTCTCATAACCTACTGCTTTAGCTGCTTTGACCGCTAATCCGCCAATATACTCGCGCTGCGCTTGCGTTAACTGTGGAGAGGGGGCAATTTCAATGAGTTTTTGATTGCGACGTTGAATTGAGCAGTCACGCTCAAACAGGTGAATGACATTGCCTTTAGCGTCGGCCAGGATTTGCACTTCAATATGGCGCGGCGTGACGACACATTTTTCTAAAAATACTTCGGGCTTGCCAAAAGCTTTGCTTGCTTCAGAAATGACGCGGTCATAGTTACTCAGTAAATCTTTTTCGCTATCACAACGACGAATACCGCGTCCGCCACCACCGTTAGTAGCCTTGAGCATTACTGGGTAACCAATTTTATTGGCCAGTGCTACCGCTGCATCCAGACTAGCCAGGTTGCCGTCGCTACCTGGCGTGCAGGGAATGCCCGCTTTAGTCATCGCGTTTCTTGCTTGAATTTTATCGCCCATTTGACGAATAACAGCGCCATTTGGCCCGATAAATTTAATGCCGCGGCGTGCGCAAATTTCAGCTAATTCTGGATTCTCAGACAAAAAACCATAACCAGGATGCAAGGCATCGCAACCGGAAGCCACTGCCAGATTGACAATATTATGTGCATTCAAATAACCTGCGACAGGATCTGCGCCTATGTTGTAGGCTTCGTCGGCTTTTTTAACATGCAAAGCCTGACGATCCGCATCCGCATAAATCGCCACAGACTTAATGCCCATTTCTGAGCAAGCGCGTACAATACGCACTGCGATTTCGCCACGGTTAGCTACAAGAATTTTTTTGAACATGTTTCAGGCCTTAAATTTCGTCACACAAACCGGCTGATTGTAACATGAGCAAACTGATAGCTAAATACCTACCGACCACAAGACACTAAATTTCGAGCATTAAAAATGAATAAACTTCCATTATTTATCGACAATCTGGCATTCTCAAAAAAGAATGAACACCTTGCAGGCAGTTTGTCGCTGGCAGACTGTCCGCGCCTAAGGGAACTGCTGCAACAATCTACCAAAAGCGCATCTGAAAATAGCCGGTCTGCAGACCAGATTAGCTATGTTTTGCAGGGCAAAACTGACGCTGCTGGCCAGCATCTTTTACATTTAGCGCTCATCACTAATTTAACCACCACCTGTCAACGCTGTCTGGGTGAAATGCCGCTTAAACTTACTTTAAATTTTAACTACTTAATTGCTGATGTGAGCGATACCGATGTAGAAGCGATAGATATTGATAACAGTGATGATTATGACTTGCAACAGGCGAGCCAATCCATGGACATTATTGCGTTGATTGAGGATGAAATTATCATGGCCATGCCGATTGCTCCGGTACATGAAACAGATTGTGGTGAAATGATTACGCAAAGTGGCGAAAAACCCAACCCGTTTGCTGTGTTAAAAGAGTTGGTTAAGCGTTGAGGAATTAAATATTAAAGCAAAAAATATTAAGGATAAAACAAACCTGACAAGTGTAATTATTAGCCAAATATAACCCGGCTTCCCAAGTGATGCCCTGACAGCCTTTTAGATAAAGGCTGTCAGGGCAGTGTTTTTCGCTCGTGGGTTTAGGCGATATAAAGTCTTTGCTGAAAAGTATGACCTAAGCTAGTCTATTTGCCATAAATATTTTTTATCTTTGATGATTTTTTAAGGCTTGCTAATTCAGGCTGACTGGCAAAGTTCAACAGGTCGTTTAGTGTCAAAAGTTAAATTCGTCTTTTATCTACATGATTACAATGTAAAAGCAGTGAATTAAATTAAATCATCGAAGTGTAATTCTGGCTGACAAAAGTTGGGTTTTATATTATAGTGTCGGGCTGGTAGTTTAACGTAGTCTTAAATTAGTGATGCGAGGCATTTATAGCGCGTCAGTTTGCAGGTAATTGAGATGATGTTTTAATCATTTTATTGGAGTTTATTATGGCAGTTCAGCAAAACAAAAAATCACCGTCAAAACGCGGTATGCACAGATCACATGACTTTTTAGTCAACCCAGCATTGGCAGTTGAGCCTACAACGGGCGAAGCTCACTTGCGTCACCACATCAGCCCAAACGGCTACTACCGTGGTCGTAAAGTATTATCAACCAAAGGCGAATAGTTTTTCTTTAGCTTAGACCTGGCTGCATATCAGAACGGTTTGTATTTAAACCAGTTTAAGTGTCCAACTTAATAGTGTCTAACATTGAAACATATTTGGTAGTTGATGAATTCATTTAACGCCGCTCCATTACTGGTGCGGCGTTAGTGTTTTTGCAGTATAAATTCAATTTAAATGGCCTTGCGTACTATAAGCTGGTTATATGTTGCCTGATATGCAAGTTTGTAAAATCTGACTTTTAAAACTGAGTAAAACTTATGGATATAACTGTCGCAATTGATGCTATGGGTGGTGATCACGGCCCGCACGTGACAATACCTGCTGCGCTTAAAGCATTGGAAGCCGATGCCGAACTCAATATTGTGCTAGTTGGCTTGAGTGATGCGATAACCGCTGAACTTAAATCGCAAAAAGTTAGCCCGGGTCCACGTTTGCGAATTCACCATGCCAATGAAGTGGTGACCATGGACGAGTCGCCACAGCTCGCGCTGAAAAATAAAAAAGATTCGTCTATGCGCGTGGCGATCAATTTAGTCAAAAACGGTGAGGCAGCAGCCTGCGTGAGCGCGGGCAATACCGGCGCGCTGATGGCGACGGCGCGGTTTGTCCTGAAAACTTTGCCAGGCATTGATAGACCGGCTATTGCAGGTATATTTCCTAGCCAAAAAGGTAAAACCTATGT
>PHCL01000144.1 GCA_002842195.1 Betaproteobacteria bacterium HGW-Betaproteobacteria-20
TTAACTAAAAACCAGAAACTTGGTGCGACAATTTTCTTTGGTAAAGGCCGTTGTGTAGTATGTCATAGTGGAAAACAGTTCTCCGATTTTGAATTTCACGGTTTAGCGATACCGCAACTAAGAGTGGGTAAGCACGGCTCACATTTAGATTATGGAAGAGCAGCTGCGAGCAGTAGAAGCCAGGATCGCTTCACTTTCAGAACGCCGCCATTGCGAAATGTAAGTCATACCGGACCATGGGGACATAATGGAATATTTCAAACAATAAAAGCATCTATTGAGCATCACTTCAACCCAGTTCCACTTTTGTTTCAAGCTCAAAAGGAATCTCCATTAGAAGCACAATATGCAGGAAGAATACTAGGTTATCGCTCACCAATTCTAGCTGAAATAAGTCCATTAGGACCAAAGGACATTAAGCATTTACTAGAGTTTCTTAGTGCACTTAATTCTCCGACTGTAATGTCTGATGAAGTCGCATTACCTACCAAAGTTCCTTCAAACAATAATGAGTTCATTAAAAAATGAGACTAAATTGGGTTTTATATACGTTCATATGGTTATTACTCTTGCCTAGTACCACGCAGGCCGAGCCATTTTTATTAGGACGTGTTGTGGGAATTACTGATGGAGATACCATAGTTATACTTGACGAGAACAACCAACAACACAAGATAAGGCTAGCTGGAATTGACGCTCCAGAAAAAGGCCAGCCATATGGACAATCGTCTAAAAAATCGCTTTCTGATATGGCATTTAATCATTTAGTAAATGCTGATTGCCCTAAAATCGACCGTTATCGCCGGATGGTTTGTGTTGTATGGGTAGATGGGAAAGATATAAATTTGAAACAAATACAGATAGGATTAGCATGGCATTACAAAAAATATGAAAATGAACAACAAGACTCTGAAAAAGCAGCTTACGCTAAAGCTGAAAATGAAGCACGCACCTCAAAAATTGGGCTTTGGACTGAAACCGAGCCAACTCCACCCTGGGAATGGAGGAAACAAGGTAAACGCTAATGTGAAATTGCAAAAATTAGAATCAAATTACACCCAATAATGAAGAGTACCAGAGGGTGTAAGAAATTTTGTGTAAATAGTCATTTTGCAGGAAACTGCTATTTTCAGAAATGGATTAAAAATGACCTTACCAAAAGCCTTAAGCGTTGATTTGCGTTATAGTTCGATAGCATAATTCGCTAATAAAAATAAAAATGACCAACGAACAAGTTTCATCAAAAGTAACCGAACTCAGTAATTACGCATGGGGCATTGCAAACACTGATTCACCCTATATTTATGTGTTATTGGTAAAATTTGGGAATAAATGGTAGCAAAAGTACGAAAAAAAATAGTGATAACCAATTATAATTTATTATAAGAAGTTGTCACTATTTCTTTCAGCATCAATAAGTTAGATGCTTTATTTTGGTGGCCCCCCTGTGAGTCGAACACAACACCAACGGATTATGAGTCCGCTGCTCTGTTAGCGTGAAAGCCTTATATTTACTAGATTTATGAGGTTTTAGCTGTCTAATACTTTGTACTTTTTACAGCCCTGTAAGCCGCATATTTACATGTGTATATTTACCGATATAAGACAGATGTTCCGTGTGCTTTTGGCCAACACTACCCGATAAGCTTTACCAGCTTTTGCCATCCAATCAATTCGCATGAGTCACGCGTATAGCTTTCATTTCCACCATAAATGACCATCGGTGTTAATGCTTGCTCGCCTGCAAAGCTGCGCCATTTATTGGCTGCATTTGGCCAATCAGTCGCAAAGGTGCTGCCTGATTTAATTTCAATCGCCTGTAAGCCTTGTGGTGTTTCATACAGTACATCGACTTCATGGCCTACATTATCACGCCAGAAATATAAATCGTTCGCTAACCCTGCATTGTAACGTTGCTTAATCAGCTCACTCACAATATAAGTTTCAAATAATGCGCCGCGCATAGCATGCGTTTCTATACTTTTTGCATTTTGAATGCCTAATAACCATGCCATTAAACCTACATCTAAAAAATAGAGCTTGGGCGTTTTAACTAAGCGTTTACCAAAGTTACGGTGATAAGGCATTAAACGCGTGACAAGGTAACTGGCCTCTAACACCGTGAGCCACTCACGCGCGGTGACCGCCGAAATGCCGCAATCAGCCCCTAAAGCGGCTAAATTGAGCATCTGCCCTGACCTTGCCGCACACATCTTCACAAAGCGTTGAAATTGTGTGAGGTCACGCACAGCAATGAGTTGGCGCACATCGCGCTCTAAATAAGTGGCAACATAGTTGCCAAACCAATCATTTGGGCTTACATCACGATCATACAAGGCTGGGTAAGTGCCTTGGTAAAGGACATCATCTAGCGTGACTGGCAGTTTATTTGCTTGTAGCAATTCGGCTTGCGATAAGGGAAGTAATTCTACTCGACCAACACGGCCCGCCAAAGATTGCGTAATGCCTGAAATGAGTTCTAACTGTGATGAGCCCGTAAGAATGAAATCGCCCATGATTTTGCGCGCATCCACTACGCCTTGCAAATATGAAAGCAAGCTAGGGCAACGTTGCGCCTCATCTAAAATGGCGCCCTCAGTAAAACGCTGTAGGAAACGTTTAGGGTCTTGCTCGGCAAACTCACGCTCATCTAAGTTTTCTAAAGTAACATAAGCTTTATTAGCAAACACCGACTTTGCCAACGTGGTTTTGCCTGACTGGCGCGGCCCTGTTAAAGCAATAATGGGAAAGCCTTTTGCAAGGCGTAACAAGGTTTGAGTGGCTAGACGTGGAATCATGTTTTTATAAACCCATTTTTACAAATATAAAACTTAACTTTTGATTTGTAAATAATAGTGTTGTTTATAAAATTTAGCAATCTAAAATTTTAAAGTGAATGCTCTTGCTTAAGCCAGATACTTGACTTTGAAAATCAACCTATATGATGAATATTCGATTCACGCCCCTAGAAACACCCGCAATACTGTATAAATAACCGCACATCGTTAGAGTATGTGAGAAACCGCCACACGGGCAATGCTCTCTTGGTATTCAATTTTGCGGTAATTATTATCAATGTGCGGGCAATTATCAGATACTCCTGAATTCATCAATTACTGCGATGCAATATATCAAATAACCTTATATATTTCTTGATACTCTGCTACAAAATTCAGTTACACGGAAATTTGAACGGTCTCGTCAGAAACGATTTTTTATACCATGTTTCACAATAATATTAGACAACTGTCTAATATTCTGGCAGAAAATGCACAAAATAAAACGGCCTGCATCGCTGCAAGCCGCTTGGATATTGGTGGCCCCCCTGTGAGTCGAACACAGCACCAACGGATTATGAGTCCGCTGCTCTAACCAAGCATGAGCTAGGGGGCCGAAACCTTTGGATTGATTATTTTAAACTTAGTCTTGCCCCGTTTCTAGGAAGCTACGTAATCTCTCTGAACGTGTTGGGTGACGTAGTTTACGTAAGGCTTTTGCCTCTATTTGGCGAATGCGCTCACGAGTTACGTCAAATTGCTTGCCTACTTCTTCCAGCGTGTGGTCGGTATTCATTTCAATACCAAAGCGCATGCGTAGTACTTTAGCTTCACGCGGCGTGAGTGATTCCAGCACTTCACTTGTTGCATCACGCAAGCTGGCGTAAATTGCCGCATCTACTGGTGCCAGCGTTTGGCCATCTTCAATAAAGTCACCCAAATGTGAATCTTCGTCATCGCCAATCGGCGTTTCCATTGAAATTGGTTCTTTACTGATTTTTAAGATTTTACGAATCTTATCTTCAGGCATTTCCATTTTTTCCGCTAAAGTAGCCGGATCCGGCTCAATACCTGTCTCTTGCAGAATTTGACGGCTGATACGATTCATTTTATTAATCGTTTCAATCATGTGTACTGGAATACGAATGGTACGCGCCTGATCAGCAATGCTACGTGTAATCGCCTGACGTATCCACCATGTTGCATAGGTTGAAAACTTGAAACCACGACGATATTCAAACTTGTCGACGGCTTTCATTAAGCCAATGTTGCCTTCTTGAATGAGATCTAAAAATTGCAAACCACGGTTGGTGTATTTTTTAGCGATAGAAATCACCAAACGTAAGTTAGCTTCAATCATCTCCCGTTTGGCGCGGCGCGCACGCGCCTCGCCAGTGGTCATCTGCTTATTGATTTCTTTAAGCTCTTTAATCGGAATACCCACACTCTTCTCTAAATCAATCAAACGCTGTTGTTGATCTAACACTGAGTGATTATAGCGCGTCAATTTTTCTACATAGGGTTTATCCGCTGTTAGCTCTTCAGCTAACCAGTCCAAATTACATTCATTGCCAGGAAATGATTTAATGAAATGTAATCTTGGCATGCCGGATTTTTCTACGCAAAAATCTAAAACCTTACGCTCGTGCCCACGTACAGCTTCTACCAATCCGCGGACTTGCTCACACAGGCTTTCTACTTGTTTTGGTGAAAATCTAAAAGCTGTAAGTCCAATTAAAATTTCTGACAATAATGCCTGATACTCAGGATCTTGTGAGC
>PHCL01000145.1 GCA_002842195.1 Betaproteobacteria bacterium HGW-Betaproteobacteria-20
GGCGTTTTCGGGCAATTTCATCACGTTGTTGTTGCAATGGCAAGCCGTTGATTTCTACCACGTTGTCTAACATGCGCGTGAAAATAGCCACGACTTCACGGTATTCTTTCCAGTCAAAATAGGCTTCGTCGGTGAATGGTTTTTTAACAAACTTTGTGAGGTTTACAGAACCTAGCAAGCATGCGCCATAAGGCGGTAATGGTTGCTCGCCACATGGGTTGGTGGCGCGAATGTTTTCGCAGAACCAGTTATTGTTCATCTCATTAACGCGGTCAATCAAGATAAAACCAGGCTCAGCAAAATCGTAAGTGCTGGACATGATGACATCCCATAGCCTGCGCGCTTTGATGGTTTTATAAACGCGGCAAGCGACTTTACCAGCATCCACACCATCCGTTTTAGTCAGGTATTTACCTTTTACTGGCCACTCGCGCCACACCACCTGGGTAATATCATTCACATTCAGGCCATCAATAATCGCTTCTTTTTCTGTGACAGGGAAAGCGAGCTTCCATTCACCATCGGCTTTTACCGCTTCCATGAATTCTTTGGTGATAAGACAGCTTAAATTAAATTGGCGTAAACGGCCATTTTCACGTTTGGCCTTGATGAAGTCAGTCACATCCGGATGAGAAATATCAAAAGTTGCCATTTGCGCACCGCGACGGCCACCGGCTGACGAAACAGTGAAACACATTTTGTCATATATATCCATAAAGCTTAATGGCCCACTGGTGTAAGCACCTGCACCAGCGACAAATGCGCCTTTTGGACGTAGTGTCGAAAACTCGTAACCAATACCGCAACCTGCTTTTAGGGTTAAGCCAGCCTCGTGCACCTTGCTTAAAATATTATCCATGCTGTCTTCGACCACACCAGAAACCGTGCAGTTAATGGTAGAAGTTGCAGGCTTATGCTCCAATGCGCCAGCATTAGAGGTGATGCGACCAGCAGGAATTGCACCGTGGCGCAGTGCCCATAAAAATTTCTCGTGCCATTCGTGACGTTTGTCCTCGGTAGTTTCTACATCTGCCAGTGCATGCGCCACCCGAGAGTAAGAATCATCTATGCTTTTATCAACATGCTCACCGGTTTTGGTTTTTAAGCAATATTTTTTATCCCAAATATCCATGGACACAGGCTGAATAGGAATTTCTTTTTCGGCATTCATATTTTCCACATGTCCATTTTTGGCAGACCCAACGGCTTTAAGCATAGATTCCAACTCCTTGATTGTCAGACTTATTGCATCATCACTAATACCGATAAGCATAGCCCAATTTTAAATATATGTTTAGTTTATTAGCGCGCTGGCAAGTTTCTCAGGAGAAACTAACTAAAACTTACAAACCACAACATATTGTGTTTTTTTAGTAATTTAATCATTTAGTAGTGGTAGGTCAAGTGGTTTATTTAAAATTTACATTAAAATAAAAGCATTATTTTGCTTGCAAATTCCGGACGCCTTGCTGGTATTGGTTTATGACTATATAAGTAAAAATTGTACGATTACTCACAGCAAAAAAATATGTGCGAAAATGGCAGGATGACGCGTAACATTTACACTTTTTTACTCTATCTGCTGTTGCCGTTCACCCCGCTGAAATTATTGTGGCGTGCGCGCAAACAACCAGAATATTTACAACATAGTCGAGAGCGCTATGGGTTTTATGCTTTACCAACGCGCAAACCTGTTATTTGGCTGCACTGTGTTTCGGTAGGCGAAACGCGGGCGGCGGCGCCTTTGGTTAAAGCTTTGCTGGAACGATATCCGAATCATCAAATTTTGCTTACCCATACCACGCCAACAGGTCGCGCCACCAGCGAGCAGCTATTCGGTGATTGTGTGCAGCGCACCTATTTACCCTATGATGTGCCGTTTGCTGTTGTGCGTTTTTTAAAGCACTTTAAACCTGTCATTGGTGTATTGATGGAAACCGAGCTGTGGTTTAATTTAATTGCCGGTTGTAAACAACAAGCCATCCCATTATTGCTGGTGAACGCGAGATTATCTGAAAAATCCGCGCTTGGTTACGCCAAGTTAGGTCAATTAATGCATGAAGGTTTGCAAAATTTAACTGCCATTGCCGCACAAACTAAGCAGGATGCCGAGCGTTTGCAAAACCTGGGTGCAAAAAATGTAACTGTAGCCGGTAATTTAAAGTTTGACGTAATGCCGCCAGCGGATGCTTTAACGCAAGGCCAACAGTTGCGCACTTTATTAGGCGCACATCGCCCCGTATTCCTCGCGGCCAGCACGCGAGAAGGTGAAGAAGCGTTGATTTTGGATGCCATTATTGCCGAACAAATACCCAACTTACTTACCGTGATTGTACCGCGACACCCACAACGTTTTAACGAAGTGGAAGCATTGTTACAACAACGCGGTTTGCCCTACCAGAAACGCTCTGCGCTTAAGCAAGCTGTAGATATTAAAACCCAATTTATTTTAGGCGACAGCATGGGAGAGTTATTTACCTACTATGCAAGTGCAGACATTTGCCTGGTGGGTGGCAGCTTGTTGCCATATGGCGGGCAAAATCTGATAGAAGCAATGCGTTTAGCCAAACCGGTTTTAATTGGCGAACATACGTTCAATTTTAAAGAAGTATCAGAACTGGCGGTGACGGCATGCGCCGCATGGCGGGTAAATGACGTGCAAGCGCTTATGCAGGCAATTAGAACTTTAGTGGAAAACCCGCAGAAACAAGTGGAAATGGGTGCGGCAGGCTTGGCTTTGTGTAAGGCATCACAAGGTGCTACACAGCAAACGCTGGCGATGATTTCAGAAAATATAGCCTGAACTATTGATAGCAGAATTAAAATCGGGTGTCTGTATTTGCCGGTTAGCCCAACAAATTATCGCAGAGGTTGGCTGGTATTTTTAGCGGATAAGTTTACTAATGGCTTTAAATGCATCACCTTCAGCTTTCCCTAGCCATTCAAACACTATGGATTCGGTGTTGCTGATAATGCAGCCTGCATCACGCATTCTGGCAATGGCATTGGCCTTATTTGCCTGGTCGCGCGAGATAATGGCGTCTTCTGCCACAAACACTTGCTTACCTGTTGCAAGCAAGCTCATTGCTGTTTGCAGTATACAAATATGCGCTTCCATCCCTGCCAGTACGGCCTGAGAGCGATCTCGCGTGAGTTGACGGCTGAATTTCGGCTCTGCCACACATGAAAAAGTGAGCTTTTCCACTGGTTTTGTATCAGGCAAAAATGCCAATATCTCTGACGCTGTATTACCCAGACCTTTTGGATATTGTTCGGTGAGAATAATTGGCACTTCTAACATGGCGGCAGCTTGTGCCAGAATGCCGGCGTTTTTTATCGTTACCTGTGAAGCTTCTTGTGGCATAACGGCAATTAACCGCGTTTGCATATCTACAAGAATCAACTGGCTTAAATCTGCTTTTGTGGTTAGGTTACTGATCATTATACTGATCGCTATTAAGCGCTAACTGCTGATTGATGTCTACCAAATCCGCCTCTGTAACCACACCAACAGCGGCCTTTAGGCGGATGATATTCACCAGATAATTATAGCGCGCCTGCAATAAATCGCGCTTGGCACTGTAAAATTGCTGCTGTGCATTTAGCACATCGACACTGGTACGCACACCAACTTCATAACCTAAATTAGTTGAGTCAAGCTGACTCTGGCTACTCAGTAGCGCTTGCTCTAATGCTTTAACCTGAGCAATAGTCGTGCTTAAGTTCAAATAAGCGCGTTGCGTTTCCAAATCGGTTTGGCGTCGCGCAATTTCTATATCATCCAGCGCCTTTTGTTTATTCAAAACGGCCTGCCTGGTCCGAGAGCTAACGGCACCGCCCTGATACAGCGGAATCTGTAATTGCAAGCCGATAGTGGTATTTTTCAGCTCGTTACCAAAACCATTTGCGCTACCGTTGCTGTAGTTATCGGTATAACTCGCCACCGCATCCAGGGTTGGCAAATGCCCTGCTCGCATGCGCTCCACCTCTTGCTCGGCCAACTTAAGTGCGTCTTGCTGAATGGCTATATTCAGATTATTCTGTACCGCAACCTGTTGCCAATCTTGCATAGTTTGCTCGATATGCTTAACTTGAAGATCCGATTTTGCCGTGGCTAACCTATCTGGAATTTCACCCGTAATCGCCTCGACTGAGCGTTTGGCGATTTGATGCTCATTCACTGCGGCGATTTCTTGTGCCACAATTAAATCATACCGCGCCTGCGCCTCGTTCACATCGGTAATAGTAGCCGTACCCACTTCAAAAGTAGCTTTGGCTTGTTCAAGCTGGCTTAAAATGGCCGCCTTTTGCGCGACAATCAAATCAATTTTATCTTGTGCAATCAGTACATCAAAATAAGCTTGAGTAGTGCGTAAAATCAGCGTTTGCTGGCTTAAATTATATTGCTTATCTGCCTGACTGACCTGTGTTCTAGTCTGATCCATCTGCACTAGATTCTGCTTACGGTATACCGGTTGCCTGGCTTCAACACCATAGTTATAGGCCTCGAACGAATTGCGGCCATTACTTCTAAACGGCGAG
>PHCL01000146.1 GCA_002842195.1 Betaproteobacteria bacterium HGW-Betaproteobacteria-20
ATCACATAAAGCGGGTCATCCAAAATATCTTGTGATTCGCTTACCAACTTTGCATTTTCCGAAAATTTTGTATAAAGGTACTCATTGTCTGGCCCACCGCCTAACAAAGGATAATTTCGAATGGCATTGATAGCCCCAGTCCAGTGAGCGAATCTCCCATTAAAAGAGTAAACATTAATTGTTGTTGCAACGCGAATACTTATAAACAACATTCCCGCAACGATAATAATAATGGACGCAATCAGTGTTATGCGAGTAATAGGCGTTGAAGTAATTCGTATCCACGTAGTTTTGATTTGCTTCCAAAACAAAAGATTGGCAAAAACAAAAACAGAAACAAGGAACGCAAAAAAACCTTCAAATGAACGTGAAACAAAAATAATAAAAAGAATCAAAATTTCAAGTAGAATCAATCCCCATTTTTGAAGTTGTCTCAATCGCCCATTGGATTGTTCAATAAATAAGAGAGCCATCCCAAATGGAGCAGTAATAAGTAACGAACGTGCTATTAAATTCGCCCCCCCCATTTCGGTCGGATGCAAACGATACGATAATGCCATTCCATAACCAAAAGCCAAAGAAATATTAGGCCGTACTGCTACTTTAGAAATCCGTTTGGTGGATGAAGAAAAAACAGATGCCGCCACGCTTGAAAAAGCCGAGCAAGGCCAAGCGCCATTAGGCGATGATGTATTTAGAAATCGTGATGGCCGCGCAATTTTGGTGAAAAAGAATGTAGTGCTGACTGGTGATTACATCACAGATGCAGGGCCAGGTGTAGATAGCCAGTCAGGCCGGTCCACCGTCAACGTATCGCTGGATGCTCGTGGCGCGCGTATTTTTAAAGAAGTTACCCGTGAAAATGTAGGCAAGCGGATGGCAATATTACTGATTGAAAAAGGCAGTACGGAAGTGATTACTGCCCCGGTAATTAACGAAGAAATTGGCGGCGGCCGTGTGCAAATTTCTGGCATGGCCAACACCCAGGAAGCAACGGATATTTCTCTGCTACTTCGTGCTGGAGCACTGGCCGCACCGATGGATATTATCGAAGAACGCACTGTTGGCCCTAGCATGGGTGAAGAAAATATCAAGCGCGGCATGCATTCAACCCTGTGGGGCTTTGCGGCCATTGCGGTGTTTATGATGATTTACTATGTTATGTTTGGCGGTATTTCTGTCATCGCGCTTAGTGTGAACCTGCTGCTGTTAGTCGCGCTGCTATCTATGTTGCAAGCCACGCTCACCTTACCTGGCCTTGCTGCGGTGGCGCTCACACTGGGGATGGCGATTGATGCTAACGTGCTTATTAACGAACGTATCAGAGAAGAGTTGCGTAATGGCAACACACCGCAGGCTTCAATCCATGCTGGCTATGAACGTGCATGGGATACCATTTTGGACTCTAACGTCACCACTTTGATTGCCGGTTTAGCGCTATTCATGTTTGGCTCAGGTCCGGTAAAAGGCTTTGCGGTTGTGCATGTGCTTGGCATTCTGACTTCTATGTTCAGTGCAGTTGTGGTTTCTCGCGCCATCGTAAACTTGCTTTACGGTTATCGCCGTAAAGTCAGTAAACTATCTATTGGTCAAATTTATAAAGCTTAAAAAACCTGACTAACCGCCTCGCGATGAGCTTATCTGAGTGCGGTAGAACTGACAAAATAACTTGTTGCAGCCCTAACATTTAGAGTAAAAAAATTATGGAATTATTTAGAATTAAAAGTGACATTCCTTTTATGAGTTATGGTCGACTCACGACCACAATCTCATTATTGACATTCATACTGGCAATCTTCTTTTTAGCCACACGCGGCTTAAGTTTCGGTGTGGACTTTACCGGCGGCACCATGATGGAAGTCAGCTACCCGCAAGCCGCCGACCTCACTAAAATTCGTCAGGCCGTAGATAGCATTGGACTTAAAGATGCAACCGTACAAAATTTTGGCACCAGCCGAGATGTACTTATCCGCCTTCCGGTACGTGCCGGGATTTCTGGCTCACAACTCTCGGAAAAAATGCTCGCAAGCTTAAAAGAAGTAGACAGTTCAGTACAAATGAACCGCGTAGAATTTGTAGGCCCGCAAGTGGGTGAAGAGCTCTATGAAAACGGCGCGCTTGCCTTGCTACTGGTCACGGTGGGCATCATGCTCTATCTCGCCATGCGCTTTGAATGGCGCTTTGCGGTTGCGGCCATTATCGCCAACATGCATGACGTTGTCATTATTCTTGGGTTCTTTGCCTTTTTTCAATGGGAATTCAACCTTACCGTACTCGCTGCCGTTCTAGCTGTATTAGGTTACTCGGTTAATGAGTCTGTCGTTGTATTTGACCGTGTGCGCGAAAATTTCCGCAAGATGCGTAAAGCCAGTGTAGTCACCGTGATTGATAACGCCATCACCCGCACCATGTCGCGTACAGTCATTACCCATTTCTCTACGCAACTGATGGTGCTCTCCATGTTGCTATTTGGCGGCGAAGTGCTGCATAACTTTTCTCTGGCACTCACCATTGGTATTTTGTTCGGTATTTATTCTTCGGTACTCGTTGCATGCCCAATTGCCATGTATCTCGGCGTAAATCGCGCTAATTTAATTGGTGACATTGAGAAAAAAGAAGGCAACACAAAGGGTAATAGCAAGAAAGACGAGGTTGCCGAGCCGCATCCTTCAGACTTTGCTTAAGCCCTCAATATTCTGCAATTACTCAAGTCTATAACAAAGCGAGTGTGTTCGTAATTAACGCACTTGCTTTATAGTACATCCCACCGTTACACTCACAATTGTATTCACTACATAAAATAAACCATCTTGGATAACGTTCCCTTAAGCTGGCAGTTTGGCGCACTTATCGTTTTATTGCTTTTATCAGCATTTTTTTCCATGTCTGAGACCAGCTTAATGTCGCTGAACCGCTACCGGTTGCGGCACCTGGTTAAACAAGGCCACCGCGGTGCAAAGCTTGCAAGTTCCCTGCTGGCAAAAACAGACAAGTTATTGGGTGTAATCCTGCTGTGCAATAACTTTGTGAATGCGTCTTTAGCTACTTTAGCCACGGTAATTGCGGTGCAACTGTTAGGTGAGGGTGAATGGGCGCTCATGATAAGTACGGCCAGCGTAACTTTTGCCATTCTAATTTTCAGCGAAATTTCACCCAAAATCATCGCGGCCGCTTACGCAGAAAAAATCGGTATTTTTTGCAGTTACCTGCTTTATCCTTTACTTAAACTGCTGTACCCGGTGGTATGGTTTCTTAATCTTTTTGTAACGGCATGGCTCAAAGTGATAGGCGTTAAGGTTAATTTTAACGACCCCACTCAATCACTTAGCATGGATGAATTACGTAGCATCGTGACCGATGCGGGGCATTTTATTCCTAAAAAACACCGGTCAATTTTATTAAACCTGTTTGAGCTGGAAAAAATTGCGGTTGATGACGTAATGACAGCGCATACCTTGGTAGAAACCATAGACTTTGATGCCCCGCTTGAAGATATATTGCAACAAATCTCGAATAGCCAGCACACTCGCCTGCCTGTACGCCAGGGCGAGCATGAAGAAATTATCGGCATTTTGCATTTACGCAGAGTGATGCCTCAACTGCGTGCGCACAATGAAGGCAACGATTTAAATAAAGAGTCTTTACTTGAAGTCATGACCGAGCCGTATTTTATTCCGGCGGGCACACCGCTTTACACACAAATTCAGCAGTTTCAAGAAAATAAACAACGCGTTGCACTGGTGGTGGACGAGTATGGCGAATTTAAAGGCTTGGTTACCCTAGAAGATATTTTAGAAGAAATGATAGGTGACTTCACCACACAATCGCCCTCTCGACTGGGTGGTTATCGCAAAGAAGATGATGGCAGTTGGCTGGTTGATGGCAGTAGCACACTGCGTGATCTCAATAAAAAACTCAAACTTAGCTTACCGCTTGACGGCCCCCGTACGCTCAACGGCTTAATACTGGAACATTTTGAAGATATTCCAGAATCCAGCACTAGCTTTAAAGTGGGGGCACACGTGCTGGAAATTGTGCAAACTCAGGACCGCATCGTCAAAAGCGTTAAAATTTTCCCTTAAACCTCCTCTCATTTGCATAGCCTTATGCAAATTGCACTTGAATTTTTTACTAATTGGCTCAAAATAGGTTACACCATGGCCAACACTCCAAATGAAAGTAATACCGTTCTTAAACCTGCCGTTGCAAAGCCAAAGTTGCCGCCCATGTTTAAGGTAATACTGTTAAATGACGATTACACGCCAATGGAATTTGTGGTGGAGTGCATAGAACGATTTTTTAACAAAAGTCGTGAACAAGCCACGCAAATTATGCTCAAAGTACATACAGAGGGCATGGGGGTTTGTGGTGTGTATCCGCAAGACATTGCTGAAACTAAAATGAATTTGGTTTTAAATTACGCGAATGAGTCGCAGCACCCTTTGCAATGTGTGGTGGAGCCAGCCTAAGACTGGCGTTAGG
>PHCL01000147.1 GCA_002842195.1 Betaproteobacteria bacterium HGW-Betaproteobacteria-20
AAAGATTATGGCTGGAAAGGTCCTGTATTTGCAATCTCTGCAATCAGCGGTATTGGCTGTAAAGAACTTACTTACGCAATTATGCAGCATATTGATGAAAATAAGCATTTGGCATTAGAGGAAGACGCTTTGAACAATAGCGGTTTAATTAATGAAGGCGCAGCAACTTTAAGTGCGAGTAAAAAAGACGCATAGTCATGAAGTCTCTACTTCTGGATGCAAAAGTTATCGTGATTAAAGTGGGATCTAGCCTCGTTACCGATGATGGCAACGGGCTAGACCAAACTGCAATTGCTGCATGGGCGACGCAAATTGCTACTTTGGTGCAACAAGGCAAGCAGATTGTGCTGGTTTCAAGTGGAGCCGTGGCGGAAGGTATGCAGCGATTAGGTTGGAAAAAACGCCCGACCGCCGTGAATGAGCTGCAGGCCGCCGCCGCCGTGGGTCAAATGGGTTTGGTGCAGATGTACGAAAGTTGTTTTAGTCAACATCGGTTGCATACAGCGCAGGTGCTGCTGACGCATGATGATTTGGCTGATAGAAAACGCTATCTCAATGCGCGTAGTACGCTGCGTACTTTGCTGGATTTAAAAGTAATCCCAATCATTAACGAGAACGACACCGTGGTAACTGACGAAATTCGTTTTGGTGATAATGATACTTTGGGTTCGCTAGTGGCTAACTTGATAGAGGCTGATACGCTGGTGATTTTAACCGACCAGCAAGGCTTGTATTCAGCTGACCCACGTCTGGACAAAGATGCAAAATTCATACAGCACGCCACTGCTGGCGATATTGCATTAGAACAAATGGCTGGTGGTGCAGGCAGTCATGTTGGCACTGGTGGCATGCTCACCAAGATACTCGCTGCTAAACGAGCGGCACGTAGCGGCGCACATACGGTGATTGCATCCGGGCGTGAACAAGATGTATTGCTTCGTCTAGCTGCTGGTGAGGTGATAGGTACGCATCTGCAAACCCTGGCGCTGAAAACCACGGCACGTAAACAGTGGCTGGCGGACCACTTGCAGTTACGCGGTAGATTAACGTTAGATGCCGGCGCCGTTAAAGTAATCAAGCAAGATGGAAAAAGTTTATTGCCAATTGGTGTAACCGCTGTTGAAGGACACTTTGAACGTGGTGAAGCGGTCGCGTGCTGTGATGCCAGCGGGGTGGAAATTGCACGCGGCCTGGTGAATTATTCGGCCATCGAAGCCTTGCGCATCATGCGTAAACCAAGTGCAGAGATTGAAAAAATATTGGGCTATGTAGATGAATCAGAACTTATCCATAGGGATAATCTGGTATTGCTATAATCCTGATATATGGTCATTAAACAGCATTAGCTATAACAGAATTAAAAGGAATGACAATGAAAAAACAGCCTTTAGTCGCCATCATCATGGGCTCGGATAGTGACTGGCCTATTATGAAAGCTGCCGCGCAGATGCTCGCGGATTTTGATATTGCCTATACGGCTGAAGTGGTTTCAGCGCATCGCACACCGGACCTAATGTTTAGTTTTGCCGAAACTGCAGCAAGTAAAGGTTACCAGGTGATTATTGCTGGCGCTGGTGGCGCGGCGCACTTACCCGGCATGGTGGCGGCTAAAACCACATTGCCGGTGCTGGGCGTGCCTGTGCCTTCTAAACATTTACAAGGTCAGGATTCACTACTATCTATCGTGCAGATGCCCAAAGGCATTCCAGTCGCTACTTTTGCAATCGGCGAAGCGGGCGCCGCAAATGCGGGTTTATTTGCAGCGTCAATATTAGCCAATCATGATGCAAATTTGGCGAAGAAATTAGTAGAATTTCGTGCCACGCAGACTGATAAAGTACAGTTAATGGTATTAAGTGACCAACCATAAAATCATTGATTTTCACTTGAAATAAAAACGGCTTCGATATCGATGCTCTGTAAGGCGCACTGATACTGCCTCGCAGGGCAGAGTTTTTTGCTCGTAGATAAAAACTTTAGCTTTCGCCTTGCAAAAACCAGTGAGCGGTGCACGCTAAGTTGCGCCGTAAGTAATAATCTTTATCAACCTAATTTAAACGTTATTTAATAATAGTATTTAATATATGAATCAAAACTTAGATCAACATGCCGTCATTCTTCCACCCGCCATGCTAGGCATGTTGGGCGGTGGTCAGTTAGGGCGATTTTTTGTAATCGCTGCGCACGAAATGGGTTACCAAGTCACTGTGCTGGACCCAGACGCGAACAGCCCTGCAGGCAAAATTGCCGATGTGCATATTTGCGCCGCATTTGATGACAAAGCCGCGTTATTGAGTTTAGCCAACACCTGTGCCGCGATTAGTACGGAATTTGAAAACGTCCCGGCAGATTCGCTGTCCTTTTTAGCCGAAATTAAACCTGTTCGGCCAAGTGCCTATAGCGTGGCCATTGCGCAACATCGTGTGAGTGAAAAGAACTTTCTTAAGCATGCCGGTTTGCCGGTTGCGCCATTTGCGGTGATTAACGAGATTGAAGATTTACCGAATGACGATAGCGATATTTATCCTGCGATTCTGAAAGTAGCACGTTTTGGCTACGATGGTAAAGGTCAGTCCAGAGTAAAAAATCAGCATGAAGCGCAACTGGCTTTCATGCAATTTGAACGTGAAGAATGCGTGCTGGAAAAAATGCTGAAGCTCGATTATGAGCTTTCTGTGGTATTGGCACGCGATGCGCATGGTAATGTAGCGGCTTTCCCCACAGCCGAAAATAGTCATTTAAATGGCATACTGGATGTTTCTATAGTGCCGGCGCGTGGCAGCGATGCAATTAGCCATCAAGCTCAAAAGCTGGCGGTATTGGTGGCTGAAAAGCTGGCATATACTGGCGTGATGGGGGTAGAGTTTTTTGTGTGCAAGGGCGAATTACTGGTGAATGAAATTGCGCCACGTCCGCATAACTCGGGCCATTACACGATTGATGCCTGCGTGACCAATCAGTTTGAGCAGCAAGTGCGGGTGATGACCGGATTGCCATTAGGTAATAGCTACCAGCATAGTTCTGCGGTGATGGTGAATTTACTCGGTGATATTTGGCCTGCGGATGAGAAGGTGGCTCCGGAATGGCAGCACGCCTTGAATAACTCGCAATTAAAAATGCATTTGTACGGCAAGCAGGAGGCGCGTCAAGGCCGAAAAATGGGGCACTTTACGGTGATTAACGCAAGTCGTGATGAAGCGATTAAACAGGCGATGCAAGTGCGTGCAGATTTAAATATTGGACGTTAGCTTTAAACTCTGCGTTAGAAATAAACAATAAAAAAGCCGAACATCAGTTCGGCTTTTTTATTGTTCATTTCTGATATTAAGAAATGCTAACTATTCAGTTTTCGCTTTAGGTTCTGCTTTTGCTTTAGGAGCAGCCTTTGCTTTAGGTGCTGCTTTTACTGGTGCGGCCTTAGCTTTAGGCGCTGCTTTTACTGCTACAGCCACTGGCGCGCTACCAGACATCGCCTTAATTGCGGCATTCAGGCGGCTTTTATGACGTGAAGCCTTGTTTTTGTGAATAATATTTTTGTCCGCAATGCGGTCAATTACACTTACATTTTCACCGTAAGCAGCAGTAGCGGCAACTTTATCGCCAGCTTCTACAGCTTTAATAATTTTCTTAATCGCGGTACGCAAAGTAGAACGCAAACTTGCATTGTGAGCGCGTTGCTTAACTGCTTGACGAGCACGTTTTCTTGCTTGTGCGGTATTTGCCATCTGAGTGTTTTTTCCTAAAAGTTGCCTAAAAGCTGTTCAAAATACGAAGCCCATAATAATAGCTATTTTCTAAAACTATTGCAAGTTAAAGTCACTTAAATATCACGAGCATTGCAACCTGTTGGCAACTGGCATGCTAAAATCAGCCCATATGTTGTTAATACAGCCATTTTTACTGATTCCCGCATGAATTTACTCAATGCACTTGCCAAAATTGGCGGCTTGACTTTTTTCTCGCGCATATTAGGTTTTGTCCGCGATATGCTCATTGCCCGCATTTTTGGCGCAGGCTTAATGACCGATGCGTTTTTTGTTGCGTTTAAAATTCCCAATTTGTTGCGTCGATTATTTGCTGAAGGTGCATTCAGTCAGGCATTTGTGCCTGTGTTAGCAGAATACAAAAGCCAGCGCGATGTCAGCGAAACACATGCACTTATTAACAATGTGGGCAGTTTGCTGCTGGTGGTATTGTTGGTGGTTACGGTGCTGGGCATGGTGGGTGCGCCGGTCATTGTGGCGATTAGTGCGCCTAATTATGTCGGAAATGCCGATAAGTTTGGTATCACGGTTGATTTATTGCGCATTACCTTTCCTTATATTTTCTTTATCTCCATGGCATCTTTAGGCGGTGCGGGTCTGGTGGCTCTTTCGGCTGATGGGGCAGGAGAACGTGGCCGTGCTCGACGGCGGTTTTCCCAAATGGCAGGCCGAAGGCCGCGAGATCGAG
>PHCL01000148.1 GCA_002842195.1 Betaproteobacteria bacterium HGW-Betaproteobacteria-20
ATGGCAGCCACAAAAGGACATATTCGCGCCAAGGCGTCACTCGCTACCATTGCAGGCAGCTTGCCGCAATCCGATTTGCCTGCCTGTCTGAAACCTGACCCACCCGTAACAATCGCCAGCACAAATGCAGACCCATCGGACATAAAAAATGCTTCTCTGGAGCGAAAAGTCATTTCGAATGAAACGGCTGCACTCTTCTATTCACAAGCAAACATTCTGAAGCTGGTCAATAAGCTTGCTCCACGCTACAACATAGACGCTAATCTGGCGATGGCATTCATAGCCGTGGAATCAGGATTCAATGTAAAAGCAACTTCACCGAAAAATGCACAAGGTTTGATGCAGCTCATTCCAGCAACCGCGCTACGCTTTGGGGTGAAGGACGCCTACAAAGCGGAAGATAATATTAAAGGCGGACTAGCCTATCTGCAATGGCTGCTGGCTTATTTCAAAGGCGACGTACAGTTGGTGGCGGCGGCCTACAATGCTGGCGAAGCGGCAGTTGAAAAATACAAAGGTGTTCCTCCTTACACAGAAACAAAATTGTATGTGAAAAAAATTGCCAAACTTTATAATAATGCCACGCATCCATATGTAGATGGCATAGCAAAAACTTCATCAAACCTTTATTTAGCAAATAAAGGCAGTATGTAAGAATAGCTTTTTTATCCTGCCATTCGATGGCATGCCCTGCGAGGCGCTATACATAAGGTTTGCAGGGCATTAAAAATCTCTCCAGCCGCTACAGAGCATTAATTCAGCTTGATTCTGGCGAATTTACGTTTACCTACCTGGGCAACAACGCTCACGCCTTTATTGAGCAGAGTCGCTTTGTCCAGTACCTTTTCCCCATCCAATTTTATGCCGCCTTGGTCGATTAACCGGCCGGCTTCACTGACGCTTGCCACCAAGCCCGCCAGTTTGAGTAATTGTCCGATATTGATCGTGTCGTCAGCTATCTGCACGGCCACGTCTGGCACTTCATCCGGAATACCGCCCTTTGCACGGGTCTGGAAATCAGTTAATGCACTTGCTGCATCTTCAGGGCTATGAAAACGCGTAACGATTTCCTGGGCGAAACTCACCTTGATATTGCGAGGATTTGCACCTGCGCCCACCTCGGCTTTCCATTTGGCAATGGTTTCTAAACTTTCAAATGAAAGTAATTCTATATAACGCCACATCAATTCATCTGAAATTGACATGATTTTTGCAAAAATGACCTCGGGTGCTTCCGCTATCCCTATATAGTTGCCTAATGACTTGGACATCTTATGCACACCATCCAAACCTTCGAGCAACGGCATAGTAAGTACACATTGCTGTGCCATGCCAGCTTGTTTCTGTAGCTCGCGTCCCATTAGCAGATTGAATTTCTGATCCGTGCCGCCTAGCTCTACATCGGCTTTTAACGCGACTGAATCATAGCCTTGCAATAAAGGATATAAAAACTCATGGATGGCAATCGGCTGGTTGGCCTTATATCTTTTAGAAAAATCATCACGCTCCAGCATTCGTGCAACGGTATGGCTGGCGGCCAGTTTAAGCATGCCAGCCGCACCTAATTCATTGAGCCACTTTGAATTGAATACCACTTCTGTCTGTTGCGGCTTTAAAATTTTAAATACCTGAGCGGCATACGACTTGGCATTTTCTTGCACCTGACGCTCCGTAAGCGGCGGGCGTGTGGTACTTTTGCCTGTCGGGTCACCAATCATCCCTGTGAAATCGCCGATTAAAAACAGTACATGATGGCCCAGCTCCTGAAATTGACGTAGCTTGTTAATTAAAACAGTATGGCCTAAATGCAGATCTGGTGCTGTTGGGTCAAAGCCGGCTTTAATTCTGAGTGGCTGGCCAGACTTTATGCTCAACCGGAGCTTTTCTACCAGTTCAGCCTCAATTAAAAGCTCATCAGCACCGCGTTTAATGACCGCAAGCTGTTGGTTGATGTTGATATTAACGTCATCTATATTCACGTATTTAAGTCCTTAATCTTTACTGTAAATTATTAAGAATTACAGTTCATTTACTTGTTCTAATTGAGTTTTCTGTTATTATCCAAAACCGTACTAATACTTTATAGAGGTCAGCCCGTGGATATTAACGAGCCTAATCAACATAACGCACCATTTAACCATCTTGCCAAAATGAACCTTGTGCAAGATTCTGCGCAAAGCGCTATTTTAGCGCAAATCACCCAAAAAGCTGAACGCAAGCTCAAATTGCGCTGGATTTTAGCAATTTCCAGCTTGCCGCTGTTCGGCATCTACGCTGCTTTTGGTATCGCACCACAATCCACAGTTCACAATATCCCTACCGCCACCGTAATAGAAGAAATTACCTTACCGACGATGAGTGATACTACGGCCAATGTGGCTGAGCAAAGCTTCTGGTACAAAGAGCATGTGCGTCGTGATGATACTTTAAACACCGTTTTATCCCGCTTAAACATTTACAATCGCGATGCGATTGACTTTATACGGAACGATAGTGCTGCAAGTGAAATTGCCAGCGCATTAAAACCCGGCCGCACTATCCAGGCACAAACAGATAGCGAAGGAAATTTAATTTCGCTCAAATATGAATTAGATGCAGGCCAGTTTATTGCTATCAAGCAAACCGATACAGGGTACGAAGCAAGCAAAGTGGCGCAAATACTTGAAAATCGCCCCATATTAAAATCTGCAGAAATTAAAAGTTCATTGTTTGGTGCAACGGATGCAGCCAATATTCCTGACCATATCGCGATACAAATAGCAGAAATGTTTGAAAGCGAAATCGATTTCAATACTGACTTACGTCGTGGTGACCATCTGAGCGTGATTTATGAAGGTAATTATGAGCAAGGCGAGCTGTTAACAACCGGCGACGTACTTGCAGCTGAGTTTGTCAATAACGGTAAAATCTACCAGGCCATTGGTTACCGGGATGACTCAGGTAAAATGCAGTACTTCACACCGGAGGGCAAAAGCCTGCATAAGTCATTTTTACGCTCGCCATTGGAGTTTACGCGTATTAGCTCCAGCTTTAGCTCAGGGCGTTTTCACCCCGTTTTACAGCGCTTGAGAGCACATAAAGGTACAGATTTTGCCGCACCAACTGGTACGCGCGTGAAAGCCTCTGGAGATGCAAAGGTTGATTTTGTCGGCGTTAAAGGTGGCTATGGCAATGTCATTGTGCTTAAACACGACAACGGTGTCAGTACCCTATATGGCCATCTGTCCCGCTTTGCCGCAGGGTTACGTAAAGGTGAAAAGGTCGTACAAGGTGACATTATTGGCTATGTTGGAACAACCGGCATGTCAACAGGTCCGCATTTACATTATGAGTTTTTGGTCAATGGTCAACATAGAGACCCGATGAAAGTAGCTTTACCTAAAGCCATTCCTATTATCGGGCAAGATAAACTAGCGTTTGATGCCATCAGCCAGCAGTTGACCGCGCAAATCCGATTGCTTGGCAATAGCAATATTGCGGCTTTAGAATAAATCAAACTTATACCCTTTCAATATTATGGCTGGCGCTCTTTACATCGGACTGATGTCTGGCACCAGCCTTGATGGTGTAGACGTTGCACTGGTTGAGTTTAGTCACGCCGGTTCAGATGGCGTGCAACAACCGCATGTATTGCACACATATTTTTTAGCTTACCCATCAGAATTACGCGCCAAAGTTCTGGCACTGCAATATCCCACAGAAAATGAACTGGAGCTTACTGCGCTCATGGGCAATACCTTGGCAAAGTTGTACGCCGATGCAGTTAATCAATTACTCTTTCAGGCGCAATTATCCCCAACTAAGATTACCGCTATTGGTTGCCACGGCCAGACCATCAGGCATAGGCCCAGCTTTGGTGACGGCATAGGCTTTACCTTGCAAATTGGCAATGCCGCTTTATTAAGTGAGCTTACCGGCATTACAGTAGTGTCAGATTTCAGAAGCCGTGATATTGCCGCTGGCGGACAAGGCGCGCCTTTAGTTCCAGCTTTTCATCAAGCGGTTTTTGCTAACAGGCAGGTAAATCGTGCAATCATTAATATCGGCGGCATTGCCAACATTACCTATCTGGCAAGTACGAGTCAGACGCCGAGCTCAGATGTTGTCATTGGCTTTGATTCTGGTCCTGGCAATATGCTGTTAGATGCGTGGATTATGCAACACCAAGCTAAAGATTACGATGCCAACGGCGCATGGGCGAGTACCGGGCAGATTATTGAACCATTATTATCCAGCATGCTGGCAGAGCCTTATTTTGCAATGCCTCCACCGAAAAGTACCGGGCGCGATCTTTTTAACGATGCCTGGCTGAATGCGCAAATCACTGACAACAATTATCTGCCGCAAGATGTTGCACGCACCCTGGTGGCGCTGACGGCGCAGACTATCTACAACGCGTTAATGCAATACTGCAATAAAGTAGATGAAATTTACCTGTGTGGTGGCGGTG
>PHCL01000149.1 GCA_002842195.1 Betaproteobacteria bacterium HGW-Betaproteobacteria-20
TTAGTACACCCAAACCTGTGCCGATAAGTTGCGACATAAAACTCACACCACCCCGGCCACCCAAAATTTGACTGCCAAAAATACCCGCAGCAATGCCGCCCCACGCGCCGCACAAGCCATGTAACGGCCACACTCCTAGTACATCATCAATTTTTAAACGATTTTGTGTAATAGTGAAGGCCCATACAAATAATGCACCAGCCACGGCACCTGTTGTTAATGCACCTAATGGGTGCATCACATCTGAGCCAGCACACACCGCCACTAAACCAGCTAATGGACCGTTATGCACAAAACCCGGGTCATTTTTACCCATGACCAATGCTGCCAAAGTACCCCCGACTAAAGCCATTAATGAATTCACAGCCACTAAGCCAGAAATACCTTGTATGCTTTGTGCAGACATTACATTAAAGCCAAACCAGCCTACGGTGAGTATCCATGCGCCCAATGCTAAAAATGGAATATTGGACGGTGGATGCGCTTGTATACGACCATCTTTAGCATAACGGCCAGAGCGGGCACCAAGCAACAGCACAGCGGCCAACGCAATCCAGCCACCCATGGCATGCACGACGACTGAGCCTGCAAAGTCGTGAAAATCCGCACCAAAGCGAGTGTTTAGCCACGCTTGAAATCCATAGTGGCGGTTCCAGACGATGCCTTCAAAAAATGGATAAATGAATCCTACCAATAAAAAAGTTGCGGCAAGCTGCGGGTTAAATTTGGCGCGTTCTGCAATGCCGCCAGACACAATGGCGGGGATAGCGGCAGCAAAGGTAAGCAGAAAAAAGAATTTTACCAAGTCATAGCCATTTTTAGTAGCCAGGACTTCAGCACCACTGAAAAAATTTACGCCGTAGGCAATGCTATAGCCAATAAAAAAATAGGCGATGGTCGACACTGAAAAATCCACCATGATTTTAACTAAGGCATTGACCTGATTTTTTTTGCGTACTGTACCAACCTCTAAGAATGCAAAACCTGCATGCATAGCAAGCACCATAATGGCGCCTAGTAATACAAATAACACATCGTTTGATGAAACAAGGGATTCCATATTGAAACTACTCCGTGATTTTTATGCGGAGAAATAAAGCAAATAATGAGCCAGAATCTAACTCATTGTTTTTCATTATTTATTTTTTATGGAATATAGAAGTTAGCACTTTTTTAGTGCGCCATCCAGTGCATGGCACCTTACTGGTGCAAAAAACTGGCTTTGGATAAACATGACTTGAATAGTTTAGAACAGCATATTACCTGAGCCATCATTAAGCACCATGCTACTGGCTTCTGGATTGCCAGTCCAGAAATGATAAAATTCACGCACTACCACCAAAAACAAACGCCTGTTATCTTTAATGTTAAAAAATGGTAAGGTTTGGTCAACGGCAGTTCGATAAGTCTTATGGTTTTTCAGTGGTGCATCTTTCAGGCGAATCAGCAGGATTTTGGCTAATTTAACACGGGCATCTACCAGTTTCTGCTCAGCCCCTGCCTGACGAAGTGCTTGAGAGTAAGCTTTTAATGGCCAGTTTTCGGAAGCCTCGAATTTTTCAGTGACCAAACTATCTATCAGTGATTTTAATGAAGCGGGCAAAGGTAACCACTGAAGAGGTTCAACATCAAAACCTGGGTTTACATTTAATGCAGCAATCGCCTTAATGTCCTTAATCCAAAATGGGTAAAATTCACGCAAGGCGGTCAAACTTGCGTGCCAATCGTCTGCCGGCATAGATTCCATGACAGTTTCTACTGCAAGACGATAATCACTTCCATCCAAATCTTTGCCTGCAAGATGCACGGCCAACTGATCAAGAAATAATGAGCGCTTATGTAATATCCCTGCACTAGCCCCTTTGACCTGCAATAGCTTCAAATATGCTTGGATAGCTTCGGTTTCACGTGTTTGATTCATAGAATTATTGTTTTTCATATTGCCTGCACAAAACTATAGCTGATAACCTCACCGTTTGGCTTACAATTCAGGATAATAGGCGATTTTATTTTTTAACGCACACTGATTATCTGGCCGCGGTTATCAAGATACAACAATTAAACTGTAGAAAGCAATAGAATGGAACTGATATTATTACTTGTACTCATTGCACTCGCCTGGTTTTGGCTTGATAGCATGGATAAGCGTGAACGCGCCACTTTATTAGGCGGTGAGCTTGCGGCGCGTTTTAACTTACAGTTGTTAGATGAAACCGTGGCCTGTAGCAAGCTATGGCTTGCGCGCAATCGCCGTGGGCGCGTGCAGTTTTTGCGCACTTATGAGTTTGAAGTAAGTGCCAGCGGCGCAGAGCGTATGCATTGTCATTTAATTTTACTGGGCAATCAGTTGGGCGCATGGCACATTCCACCGTATCAGCAAAATATGGGTTAGCTAGTCGGTACTCAAAGTACCTAATGGTGGGGTTTCCTTCGCACACTACGCAAATAAATCCAAACGCCGGACAATGACAAAATAATGAGACCCAAAGCAGCGATATCCATCAACAACGGCCCATAACGGCCAAAAATACGTCCACTATGCAAGTCCAGAACGATGCGTTCCAGCGGCAGTGACGGGCCAAATGCCCGGTTTAAGCTTGCAGACAACGTGCTAGGTAAAGGCTGTTCACTGGCCCAAACGGGGTGCGCCGTAGCACTTGTTTTTGCAACTTTCAAAATCTGCCAAGCAAGGCCATCCTCCGTGACAAAGCTGCCTTGAGCGGTTTCCAGCACCAATTGCGGCACAGTGTCTGTGTTGATACTGCCTAGCCGCTTGATTGGCGTGTTAGGTAACGCGGCACCTGAAAGATTGTCTACCCGCGTTCCATCTGGCAGATACAAAAACAAATGATCTTCACTGCTGATTGCGCGCATATCGCCCCAGGCAATTGCACCAACAAGGTGTTGCCTGGTTTCAGACAAACCTTGATCAAGCAGCACATGACCATTCATCACCCAACGCTCGCCCGATGCCGCAAAATACCCATCTTCAAATAAATAGCCGTGAGTGGGGACTGCTGGCTTAAAACCATACCAGCGCATCAGCCAGGTATTATTGACCTCATGCTTAACCAGTCCCAAAGCATCGGTATGGTTGAGAGCGAGGCCACTCAATGTCAGAAACAGGAAAAATATAGCCGCCATTACACCAACTCTGGCATGCCAGTGACGCACAAAACGCATGACTCTGCTTCGAAAACTTTTCATAATTTAGCCAGCCTATTTATTCCACACGACTCATACGATCAAAATACAGTGCTAGCCTTGCCATGCGGTTCATGGCATTCACCGAAAGTGTCGCGCCTGAAATACCGTCAATGTTGCGGTTTAGATGTTGATCTATCTGTAGCTCTGCGCCTTGATATTGTTTTAAAAACGCCGGGTAGCGCACTTCCCCACCGCGACTTTCACGATAGGTAAGTACACGCACTTGAACAATCTTGCCGTCCGACACCACAAAACCTGCTGTAATTGGCTCTTCTTTACCTACTTCATCAAAAATCCAGGCAGTTTTACCATTACTTTTCCAATAGCGCTGACGAAGCTGGTTTGGCGCATGCCCGAGAATTTTTTCTGCTTGTTTGGCTACATCCTTGGTCACCCATAGCACCTCTTGCTTTGGTGCATTATCGGCAAAAACTTCTGCTAAAAATTGTTCAGGCTTTAAATATTGCTCTATAGCCTGCGCGCTGGTGGCAACCATCATTGCCACCAACAATAAAACAGCGGTTACTTGCATTTTTATCATATTAAATTGTTCAGAACCTTAATCAATAAGTAAAAGCGAAGGTCTTGCGACCCCCGCCCACAAACCATTTTAACCCGACAATACAGCAAACTAGAACATATAACCTAAGCCCAGGTTCAAACGCTTGTCGCCTTTGTCGCCATCAGGCTTGTCGAACTTTTGGTAATCCGCTTTTAACACGACTTGCGGATGTGGCCAGTAGTTAGCACCTACGGTCCAGATGTCGTTTTCACTGCCAGCCTGGCGTACCGTATTGCTGGCAAGGTCAGCTTGCGTATCCCATTTTTCATAGCGCACAAATGGGGCTAAATCATGGTCACCGCTTTTCCAGACATGGTAAGCTGCCTCTGCATACCAGCCATAAAAGCCACTTGCAACTTGATTTTCAACGCCAGAAAATGCAGCATTAATTTTTGATGCGTCATTCAAATGACCACGCGCATAAAGTGCACGTAAATCCAGCTTATCTACATTGTAACGCGCATGCACGTCCCACAATGTTAATCTGGCATCAGCGCCATTTAAATCAGCGTTATCCTGCCCGGTTTTGCCTGTCACAACACTGGCGCCAACCGTCAGGCCTGGGACATCATGGCCAATGGCCAGCTCAAGGTGGTCATCAACCCGCTGGCGCAGGCGCGGCACTGCGCCATGCAGGTGGTCAACGCGCTGGAGCGCGACCCGCAA
>PHCL01000150.1 GCA_002842195.1 Betaproteobacteria bacterium HGW-Betaproteobacteria-20
GCTAGATTTTCAGCATAGCAAAAACACGTACAATGCAATGCGGTTTCACAAGTAGATTTACTACATTAACGATAGCAAAACTAGAGGAGTCAGCATGAGTTTGGATACATTAAAAGACCTTGGTGTAAAACACCCTTACAAAGCCAAGTATGATAATTACATCGGTGGCAAGTGGGTTGCGCCTGTAGATGGCGCATATTTTGATAACGTAAGCCCCGTGACCGGCAAAAACTTTTGCCAGATAGCCCGTTCCACTGAAAAAGATGTAAATTTAGCGCTTGACGCGGCACATGCCGCTCGCGAAGCCTGGGGTAAAACTTCATACGCAACACGCGCCAATATCCTCAATAAAATTGCTGACAAAATGGAAGCGAATTTAGAAAAAATCGCCATTGCAGAAACCATCGATAACGGCAAACCACTGCGCGAAACTACTTATGTAGATATTCCATTGGCAATTGATCATTTCCGTTATTTTGCAGGCTGTATTCGCGCACAAGAGGGCTCCGTATGTGAAGTGGACGAAACCACAGTGGCCTATCACTTTCACGAACCACTAGGCGTGGTTGGTCAAATTATTCCTTGGAACTTTCCGATTTTAATGGCCGTCTGGAAATTAGCGCCTGCCCTGGCTGCCGGCAACTGTATCGTGATGAAACCGGCGGAACAGACCCCCGCTTCTATTTTAGTATTGATGGAAATTATTGGCGACCTATTGCCTGCTGGCGTTTTAAACATCATTAACGGCTTCGGTTTGGAAGCTGGCAAGCCGTTAGCCAGCTCGAAACGCATCGCAAAAATTGCATTTACCGGGGAGACCTCAACGGGTCGTTTGATTATGCAGTACGCCTCACAAAACTTGATTCCGGTAACTTTGGAGTTAGGCGGAAAATCACCTAACATCTTCTTCGCAGACATTATGGATGCTGACGATGCTTACTTCGACAAAGCCATTGAAGGTTTGGTATTGTTCCTGGTGAACCAGGGCGAGGTATGTACTTGCCCATCACGTGCATTGATCCAGGAATCTATCTACGAAAAATTCATGGCACGCGTCCTGGTACGCGTAAAAGCGGTTACCCAAGGCAACCCGCTCGACATAAACACCATGGTGGGTGCACAGGCATCGCAAGAGCAGGCAGAAAAAATCATGAGCTACGTCAAAATTGGTCTGGATGAAGGTGCTGAGCTATTAATTGGTGGTGCTCGCAAGGTGCAAGATGACCCTGCAATTAAAAATGGTTTTTACATACAGCCAACCATTTTTAAAGGTCACAACAAAATGCGTATTTTCCAGGAAGAGATTTTTGGCCCGGTGCTTTCTGTCACGACATTTAAAGACGAAGCTGAAGCACTGGCAATCGCCAATGACACGCTTTACGGCTTAGGTGCAGGAGTTTGGTCACGTAACGGGAATGTAGCTTACCGCATGGGTAAAGGCATTCAAGCTGGCCGCGTGTGGACTAACTGTTACCACCTCTACCCTGCTCACGCAGCATTTGGTGGTTACAAACAATCTGGTATTGGCCGTGAAAACCACAAAATGATGCTCGACCACTACCAGCAAACCAAAAACCTGTTAGTCAGTTACAGTGAAAATAAACTGGGTTTCTTTTAACAGGACATCTTTTAACTTGACGTCTTTTAGACTTTTTTAATTAAAAGCCTGAGTCGAACTAAAAACAAACAGGGCGGGGTTTATCCTCGCCCTGTTTGTTTGAAGGAGAAGAATCATGGATGAAGTTCAAGCCGCAGCATCAGTAACACGTGTAGATAGCACCGAAGCCGCGAACAGGCTCATCGACCAACTGCGCGCTAAATATGGCGAGTTAATCATTCACCAATCGGGCGGTTGCTGTGATGGCAGCACACCCATGTGTTTTGGCAAAGATGAGTTTTTACTGGGTAATTCAGATGTGCAACTCGGCGAAGTGCATGGCGTTGGTTTTTACATGAGCGAGAGCCAGTTTGCCTATTGGGAACACACGCACTTAACCTTGGATGCTATTCCAGGCATGGGTGGTCAATTCTCATACGACAACGGTACGGGCATGCGCTTTCACATTCGCTCACGGCTTTATTCTGATGAAGAGTGGGCGGTTTTAGAAAAAAATCCGGTCAAACATTGTGGATAAAAATTAAACTATCCACACAATAAACCTGAATAAAACATACGAGAGAAAAACACTGCCCTGAGAGCCGCTCTGTTAGCGGCTCTCAGGGCAGTGAGTAGGAAGCCATTTAAATTCAACCTATAATTCAATAAATTTTACTGTCTATTTTTCAGGTTCGCCGCAATACGCAAACGCAAGGCATTGAGCTTAATGAAGCCACCCGCATCACGTTGGTCATATGCGCCTTTGTCGTCCTCAAAAGTGGCGATGGTTGAATCAAACAGAGAATTGGTTTTGCTGTCACGCCCTGCCACAATCACGTTACCTTTGTAAAGCTTAACGCGCACCCAGCCATTAACGACAGCTTGTGTATGGTCAATCAGCGTCTGAATGGCAATACGCTCCGGACTCCACCAATAACCGTTATAAATCATGCTGGCATAGCGTGGCATGAGGTCATCTTTTAAATGTGCTACTTCGCGGTCCAGCGTAATACTTTCAATCGCACGGTGCGCTTTAAGCATAATGGTGCCGCCTGGTGTTTCATAACAACCGCGTGATTTCATGCCCACATAGCGATTTTCGACCAAATCCAGGCGGCCAATGCCATGCTTTCCGCCAATTTCGTTCAAATTTGCTAATAACTCGTGCGGCTTCATGGCTTCACCATTCAACGAAACTGGGTCACCATTTACATATTCAATATCTAAATATTCAGCGGCATCCGGTGCTTTTTCTGGGCTCACACTCCAGCGCCACATTGATTCTTCCGCCTCTGCTGCTGGATCTTCCAAGTGACGGCCTTCGTATGAAATATGCAATAAGTTAGCATCCATGCTATATGGACTGCCGCCTTGTTTATGTTTCATATCAACTGAAATACCGTGGGTTTCAGCATAGGCCATGAGCTTTTCACGGCTTAATAAATCCCACTCGCGCCACGGAGCGATTATGTGAATATTGGGATTTAAGGCATACGCACCCAACTCAAAACGCACCTGGTCATTGCCTTTACCTGTTGCGCCATGAGAGATAGCGTCAGCATTGGTTTCACGGGCGATTTCAATTAAGCGTTTAGCAATCAAAGGGCGAGCAATTGAAGTGCCTAGCAAGTATTCGCCTTCATACACTGTATTTGCGCGAAACATTGGAAAAACAAAATCACGCACGAATTCTTCACGTACATCGTCGATGTAAATTTCTTTAACGCCCGCCGCTTTAGCCTTAATGCGTGCTGGCTCCAACTCTTCACCCTGACCTAAATCTGCGGTAAAAGTGACAACTTCACATTTATATTCATCTTGTAGCCACTTCAAAATAACCGATGTATCCAAACCACCGGAATAGGCTAGTACGACCTTTTTTATCTCTTTCTTCGCATTACTCATTGCTTAAATTTTCCCTAATAATAAATATTCCATCAATGCTTTTTGCACGTGCAAACGGTTTTCGGCCTCATCCCAAACAACTGACTGTGTGCCGTCTATCACGTCTGCGGCGACTTCTTCACCGCGATGCGCCGGCAAGCAATGCATAAAGAGGGCATCTTTTGCTGCGATAGCCATCATGTCGCTATCCACTTGCCAATCGGCAAAGTCGCGCTTACGTTCTTCATTTTCCGCTTCAAAACCCATACTGGTCCACACGTCGGTGGTCACTAAATCCGCGCCTTTTGCAGCTTCCATTGGGTCAGCAAATACTTCAAAGTGATCATTACCGTATAAATTAGCGCGTTCTGGCTCTACTTCATAGCCAGGTGGTGTGGAAACATGCACATTAAAATCCAACACCTCAGCAGCTTGCAGCCAGGTATTGCAAACATTGTTGCTATCCCCAATCCAGGTAACGGTTTTGCCTTGAATGGAGCCGCGATGTTCAATGAAGGTAAAAATATCCGCCAAAATCTGGCACGGGTGATATTCATTGGTTAAACCATTGATAACCGGCACGCGAGAGTTAGCGGCAAAACGCTCAATAATACTTTGCTCATAGGTACGGATCATCACAACATCACTCATGCGGGAAATCACTTGCGCAGCATCTTCAACGGGTTCGCCACGGCCTAGCTGTGAATCGCGTGTATTTAGATAAATTGCTGCACCGCCCAACTGGTGCATTCCAGCCTCAAATGATAAGCGCGTACGGGTACTGGCTTTCTCAAAAATCATCACCAATGTGCGATCTTGCAAAGGCCAGTATTGCTGGTAAGTTTTAAATTGGTTTTTAATCCAGCGCGTGCGGGCAAATACGTGCTCCAGCTCATCACGCGTT
>PHCL01000151.1 GCA_002842195.1 Betaproteobacteria bacterium HGW-Betaproteobacteria-20
ACTTTAGAATCGTTACCGCCGCTCACCTGCAATGCTTTCAGGAAGAACATATTGCCAATGTTGTGTTGCACAGCCGCTTTTTGGCTAGGTGTACCTTTTTGCGTGAGTTGTGAATAAAGTAAAGTTGATTCTTTAAAGCGCTCGTTTTTTGCCAGCCAATAAGCGGTAGCATATTTGGCTTCAAGGCTCTGTTTGTCCGTTTGAGGGTTCTTGCCTGAACTGACGGCCTGGTTAAAAGCATTAATTTGGCGGATACGATTTAGCTCAGCCAGAATTCCTGCAGTAGTAGTCATGGCGATAATGATCAATAAAACCGTTAATTTTTTAACACTGATGGATTTAAGACCTAAGCTCATACTTTTGTGCTCCATGTTCTAAGTTCTAAATATTTTACGCCCAGCAACAGTCCTATCATGAGTGCCGCAATCAGGTAACAAAGCTGGGTAAAGTTGTGCCCCGGGATTTTTTCAATATATTTAATGGTTTTTTTTTCTTTCTGGTTGATGTCCGCCATGGCTGCTGCCAGTGATTTAGGATCTTCAGCTTCGTAAACATTAAATGGGGAACGCAAGCCTTTAAAGTAATAATAAAGTTCAACTGCCGAAGGTAGAACGCCTTCAAAATGATCTTCATATTTAGGATCAAAAATAGTGACACCACCTGGCTCGCGTAACACCACCCAGTACAGTGATATATTGTATCGTTGTAACCAGTCACGTATTTTTTGTTGCATTTCACCACTTACTCGCCCTGCGCCATCAGAGATTAAAATAATCGCGCGTGAGCCTGAATCTGGAACCTTTTCAAATAAACCAATAGCGCTGGTTAAGCCACCGCTGATATTGGTTTGAAAAAGCGAGTTGCCAGCGGTTGCTTTAATGGCGGCTAAAATGGCTTCGCGACTTTCAGTCAATGGCAGCACGTACATGGCAGAATTGCTAAAAGTAATCACGCCGATCATGTCGTTTTTACGCGCATTGACAAAGTCTGTCATGAGCCTGGCCGCCGCCACAGATTTAGTTTCACCCACGCGACCTTCAGCAGTGCCGCCTGAAAATGGGTCATCCATACTGGCACTTCTATCAATCACCATGCCAATTTGCGCACCAATACCGACGCGTTCAATTTTCCGCTCCAGACTGTGCGGGCCAGCCAAGCCCAGAATAATGCAGAATAAACTGATTGCCGCCAGTATTTTAAGCAGCAAACCGATTAAGTTTGATAACGGGTCAGGCGGCAGCATATCCAGCCAGGAATAGCTGCGCGTATTTGAGCGTTCAAGCAGAATTGGCAATAAGGCCAGCGGCAACAGCCACAAAACTAATGGATGTATAAATCCCATCAATTGCTCGCTTCTGTATTAGCTGTTGATTTTAAATCCGGTAGTAATCCGCGTTCGCAGTCGCGCAGGTGACGGCAGAATTTTAACAACCAGGCCTTGGCATTTCCGCCCAAATCTGCGGTCGCGCCGGATACAGACGCGTCTTCAAAAAACACGCGTCGCGATAAACCGAAAAACTGCTTAATCTCTTTTTTTACTGGTGCAAATGCCGGTTTGCTTTGTAAAAAATCGTCCAGATTATTGCTAAATAAACTCGCACCTGCCGTTTTGTTCAGTGATTCATGCAGGCGTGCCACTGCTTGTTGCAAGCCTGCCGCGGTATCTGGCATTTTACGAATATCACGATAGGCTTTAGCAAATGGCGCGCCCATCCTTGGCAGCCAGGCACGCACGCCAAGCATGTAGAGCAGGCCAAGTAAAGATAAGGCTAACAGGCCGATTAATACTTTAAGCTGTAATTTGTCTTTACTTGAATCCAATAGCAAGGGTGTTATAAACGGGCTCATTTCCTCTTTGAGTTTCACTGAACCAAACACCGAAAGCGGTGAAATGCGGAAGCTGTAAGAAGGAATGCGGTACTGAAATACCTCTTTGCTGACTGTGTTTCGCACTTTGACAATTTCAGCTCTAAGTGCCGCAGGTTTGGCCAGCTTGCCGGTGGTGAATACTTGGTAAGTCAGATGCAACACATGCGTTACGCTGTCACTGTGCTGGGTTTCTTCTGTATTGATTTTAACTAACTCAATACCTGAAATTTGCCCTTTATAGCGATGCTCATAACCTTCGATTGGCAGTGACTCTTTTACAAGTTCGTAAGGTTTTTTAATGGTGAGCGTAATGGTTCTATTTAGCACATCGCCCACCACATAGCCCGCATCGCGCGTTGGGTTGACCTCCTGAATGGACACATATTTTGCATCAACATTGGGTAGTATGACATCAGCGATGGCCGGCTGAATGCTCAGCATAGCGGCGCATATTAGTAATAAGGCGTATGAAAAGCCGTAGTTTAAGCTGTAGTTTGAATAACTGGGTCGCATAATTGTGCTCATAATTTAAGCTGCCACATATTGGTGGAAATATTCGGATAACTGGTCAGCATCGAAGCTGTTTTCAACAAAAAACGGTTGCATGTCGAAGCGTAAAAATAGATTTTCAATGGCTTTGCGTCTATCGGCAAAGCTTTTTAAAATGCGCTCTCGATAAGCTTTGCGTAAAAACAGCGTGCGCTTTGCACCAGTTTCAGGGTCGGTGACGCTGGCAATACCAAACTCCGGTAAATCGGTATATTCAGTAGAATCCCACAACACAACCGGCACAATATGATGGCGTTGCATTAACACTAATGACTCTTCCAAATCGCTGATGGGCATGTGAAAGTCTGACACCATAAATACCAGCGAGCGTTCACGCGGAAGCAACCGGATGGTTTCTACCACGCCGCGACTACCTACTTCCGGCGCAACGTAATGCCTGAGATTTTCTGCCATTTCTACTGTGGTGTGCGGCCGTGCAGAAAGCGTACAAAGCCAGTCTTCACGCACCACATCATCAAAGCCGATAAAGCCAACCAGATCACGATTACGCGTGGCTGATTGCGCTACAGATTGCGCAACATCTGCCGCAATTTCAATTTTTTTCCGGGCGCTTCCATTTTGCATAGCACCTGCGTACTGCATAGAACCAGACATATCGCACAGCACAAACACCGGCGTTACGCTTTTTTGGTTAAAAATGCGTACATGCACCTGCTCCATCGGGTCGCGTATCGTTTGGCGAATGTCGATACGGCGCGGGTCAGGGTAAGAAAGCAGCGTAGTATGGCCGCGAAACTCCATGCCCATGCCGCGCTGGTTGCTTTTATGTCTGCCAGGGCGGCGCGAACGTGACCGCCAGCCGATGTGATAGGTGAATTCTTTGATGTGTTCAGGTAACATTAAAATTGCGACAGTGATTTGTTGATTTACTTTGTTGTATTGATTTAAGGCGTAGCAATTGCGTTGATAATGCCGCTTAGCATGTCTCGTGCAATTTCCGTGCGGCGCATTTCGTATACTGGGCTAAACACCAAACGGTGTGCAACAGTAGAGTGAAACACGGCATGAATATCTTCCGGCAAAACAGCAGTACGCTCGTTTAACCAGGCATTCACACGCGCAGCGCGCAGCACCATACCCATGCCGCGCGGGCTGGCGCCCGACAACACCAGGCGGTTCATATCCACGCCCGAAACTTTAACGCCAAAATCCGTAGGTGTTTTAGTGGCGCGCCACAGGTTAAGCACGTAGCTACGCAGGGTAGGGCTGGCGGTTATGCTGTTTTGCAACTTAGCCGCAAAGCTGTTTAACTGGTCAAATTGCAACACATCTTCAGGCACATTTGCAACCAGCGCATCTACATCATGAAAGCGCGTGTCAAACACTAACGATTCCATAATGGCCGCATCGGTTGGCACCACGATGGGGATTTCCATCATAAAACGGTCACGCGCGGCAGATGGAATATCAAAGGTTTCTTCTTTTTCCACCTGGTTGCGGTCAGCAAACACCAGCATGTGCGGAAAGTAATGTTCTTTGTTAAATGCCGTAAGCGTGCGCTCTGCCATGACGCGCAACAACAGCGAATGCACCTGCGGACGCGCACGGTTAATCTCGTTAAAGAAAAATATCGATAAGTTTTCGCCAGACATCAATAATGGCCCGGCGCTCACGTGCGGCTTGCCATCTTCGCCTAAATACGTGTGATACACCAAATCATTCGGCATCAAGTCGATGGTGCCCTCAATCCGCTGATACCCGCCGCCAATGCCGCGTGTGAACGCACGCAACAGTGTTGTTTTACCCACGCCTACATCGCCCTCAAGCAATACATGGCCGCGTGCAAAAATTGAAGTAGTAATCAAGCGTATAGGCGATTGCTGGCCCACAACGACCTTATTAACTTCAGATTCCAGGGTAAGTGCATGGTTGCGCCAATCGGCTAGTTGGGTATCGCTCATTTAATGTGCCCTAAGTAATTTAGCTAAGTGATTAGTAGTAAGTG
>PHCL01000152.1 GCA_002842195.1 Betaproteobacteria bacterium HGW-Betaproteobacteria-20
ATGAACCCTGATGTGTTAGCTGCAGTATGTTTCTACGCCACAGATATTCATAAGAAAGCACTCGGTTTAGGAAAAAATGATAACTCGCTGGAACGTGCCGGCGAAATTAAAGGTGAGCTTCTGCATATTTGGGGTAAACAAGACCCGCATGTACCATTAGAAGGCCGCAACATGATTAAGGCGCGTCTGGATGAAGTAGGTACGCGCTACACTTGGCATGAATTTAACGGTCAGCACGCTTTTATGCGCGACGAAGGTCACCGTTATGACCCGGAACTGGCCTTGCTAAGCTGGAACTTACTGCTGGCGCTGTTTCATCGCCGCTTGGGCTATGGCGATCTTAATATATCCACAGATGGTGCATCAGCAGAAAGCCGCCATTAAGATAGCGACATCACTCAATCGCCAGCGAAATAATTATTTAAAATTCTGAGGTTTTAAAATGGTAAAAAAAATTGATCCCTGCACGCTGGTTCTATTTGGCGCCAGCGGCAACTTATCCCGCGTTAAATTGATGCCTGGCCTATTTCGCCTGGATGCAGCAGGACGCCTGCCGGACCACATGGCAATTCTTTCTGTAGGCCGCAGCGCAGTATCACGCGACGACTGGCAAGCCGACATCAAAGGTATGCTGGATGCTAAATTTAAAAATGGCTATGACGCTAAAGTGTTTGAACGTTTTATTGCGCGTAATCATTACTTTGCAAATGCCTCGGATGACCCTGACGCTTACAAAAAAATGAGCACCACATTAAGTGATGCGAAAACGTTTCCGCAAAATTTCGCCTACTTTTTATCAGTCCGCCCTACTGACTTTGCGCCCGTTGTTGAGCAACTTTCCGGAGTTGGCTTGCTAGATGAAAGCAAATACTGGCGCCGCGTGTTAATCGAAAAACCGTTCGGCACCGACTTGCCAAGCGCACAAGACTTGCAAGGTAAAATCACCAGACATTTAAAAGAAAGTCAAATCTACCGCATTGACCATTATTTAGGCAAATCGGCCGTGCAAGGCATTATGCTCACACGTTTTGTGAATGCCATATTTGAACCGCTTTGGAATAAAGACCACATCGACCACGTACAAATCACCAACAATGAAACCTTAGGCGTGGGTGACCGCACCACTTTTTATGATGCCACTGGCGCACTGCGTGATATGTTCCAAAGCCATTTATTGCAAACCCTGGCATTAACAGCGATGGAAAAACCAAAAGATTTGCAACCTGAAAGCATACGCGCAGAAAAAATTAAATTACTGCAATCTATTCGCCCGATTGATGTAAACAACATCAGTAAACAAGCCTTCCGCGCGCAATATGCTGCGGGAAGAGTCTGCCAGGCGGATGGGCATGGTGAAAACGTGCATGGTTATCTGGAAGAACTGAAACGTGACGGCATAGAAAGCAGTACTACTGAAACCTATGCAGCCGTGAAACTGTTTATAGATAATCCGCGTTGGAAAGGCGTGCCGTTCTACGTGCGCACTGCTAAACGTATGCACGAGGGCAACACAGCAATTTCTATCCGCTTCAAACAAGCGCCTATGCAGTTGGTTGATGGTCAACAGCATAACTGGCTGACCATTAACATCCAGCCACGTGAATGTATCAAACTGGAAATCGAATCTAAAATCCCGGGCCTGGACATTGCCACCCGCACCCTGAGTATAGACGCGCCACAACGCCAGAAAGAAGATGAAACCATCGACTCTTATGAAACACTGATGTTAAACCTGATGGAAGGCGACCCATCGCAATATCTGCACATTAGCGAAGTTGAAGCACAATGGCGTTTAGTTGACCCGATTGTTAAAGCCTGGGCAGCAGACAAAACACCATTGCATCAATACCGCGCAGGTAATCGCGACCCTGAGGAATCAAGCGTGATTTTTGAATCCGAAGATCAATTCTGGCGTTACAGCATTGAACTGGGTGGGGATAAACATTAGTTGCGACTGAACCATCTCTGCCGTCATTCTGAGCGCAACGAAAAATCCATTGAAATATCGAAAGTTAGTCGGATTCTTCAACATTCTCAAAATGACGGTTTTTTCATTTATTGCAGCACAGTTTGAACTAAACTTTTATGCCACAAAAAACGTGTGCATTTTATAATGGATGGCATAATGCGTGAGCATTTTAATTTTTAGGTATTGGCAAGCGTTATGAGCATAAAATCAGACAAATGGATACGCCAAATGGCGGAACAACACGGCATGATAGAGCCGTTTGAGCCTAATCAGGTAAAAATTTCACCGAGTGGGCAGCGTATGGTTTCATACGGTACATCAAGTTATGGCTACGATATTCGCTGCAGTTCAGAATTCAAGCTGTTTACCAACATCAACAGCACCATTGTTGATCCTAAAAATTTCGACCCGAACTCATTTGTAGAAGTGAATGCAGATTATTGCATCATTCCGCCGAACTCTTTTGCGTTAGCGCGCACGGTTGAATACTTCAGAATTCCGCGCAATGTATTAACCATCTGTTTAGGTAAATCAACCTACGCACGTTGTGGCATTATCGTGAACGTCACACCATTTGAACCAGAATGGGAAGGTTATGTCACACTTGAGTTCAGTAACACAACCCCGCTACCAGCTAAAATCTATGCTAATGAAGGCTGTGCACAAGTGCTGTTTTTTGAAGCAGATGCTGATGATGTCTGTGAAACCAGCTATAAAGACCGTGGTGGCAAATATCAAGGCCAAGTGGGCGTAACGTTGCCGAAAATCTAAAAAAATACTCACCTCAGAGACGCAGAGGTACGGAGCAAAGCTAACAACAAACCTAAAAATCCTTATAGAATAATTCTTAGTTTTTTTATTTTTCTCCGTGCCTCTGTGTCTCTGTGGTGAAAAAAGGACATTAAATGAAATTCCGTTTCCCCGTTATCATCATCGATGAAGACTTTCGTTCCGAAAACTCATCAGGCTTGGGCATACGCGTACTGGCCAAAGCTATCGAGGCGGAAGGCTTTGAAGTGTTAGGTGTCACCAGTTATGGTGATTTAACTTCATTCGCGCAACAGCAGAGCCGTGCTTCAGCGTTTATTTTATCCATTGACGATAACGAATTTGTCGAAGAAAACCGGGATGCGTTGGATAATCTGCGCAAATTTGTTGATGAAATCCGCTACCGCAATGATGAAATTCCTATTTTCCTGCACGGTGAAACACGTACTTCACGACACATTCCCAATGAAATTCTGCGTGAGCTTAACGGCTTTATTCACATGTATGAAGATACGCCGGAATTTGTGGCGCGCTATATTCTGCGAGAAGCACGCACATATTTAGATAGTCTGGCACCGCCATTTTTTAAAGCACTTACAGAATACGCTGCGGACGGCTCTTACTCATGGCATTGCCCCGGACATTCCGGTGGCGTGGCATTTTTAAAGTCGCCCGTCGGGCAAATGTTTCACCAGTTTTTTGGTGAAAACATGCTGCGTGCAGACGTGTGTAACGCGGTAGATGAACTTGGCCAGCTGTTAGATCATACCGGACCGGTAGCGGCTTCAGAACGCAATGCGGCGCGTATTTATAATTGCGATCACCTTTACTTTGTAACGAACGGTACATCAACAAGCAACAAAATGGTATGGAACAGCACGGTCGCGCCAGGTGATGTAGTGGTGGTGGATCGCAATTGCCATAAGTCGATTCTGCACGCCATCATCATGACGGGTGCAGTTCCGGTATTTTTAATGCCCACACGTAATCATTTTGGCATCATCGGGCCGATTCCTAAAAGTGAATTTGAGTGGGATAATATTCAAAAGAAAATCGACCGCAACCCGTTTATTCTCGACAAAAAAGTGAAGCCTCGCGTCCTCACTATTACGCAATCCACCTACGATGGCGTGCTGTATAACGTTGAAGAAATCAAAGACATGCTGGATGGCAAAATAGACACACTGCATTTTGACGAAGCTTGGTTGCCGCATGCCACTTTTCATGACTTTTATGGTGATTATCATGCCATTGGTGAAGGTCGTCCACGCTGTAAAGAAAGCATGGTGTTTTCTACCCAATCTACCCACAAATTGCTTGCCGGTTTAAGTCAGGCCAGCCAAATTCTGGTGCAGGACGCTGAAAATAATAAGCTGGACCGCGATATTTTCAACGAAGCCTATCTGATGCATACCTCAACCAGCCCGCAATATTCAATTGTGGCGAGCATTGATGTGGCCGCCGCCATGATGGAAGCACCGGGCGGCACAGCCTTGGTTGAAGAATCGCTGATGGAAGCTTTGGACTTCCGCCGCGCCATGCGTAAAGTGGGCGTGGAATGGGGTGCCGACTGGTGGTTTAAAGTCTGGGGGCCAGACGATTTAAGTGAAGATGGCTTAGAAG
>PHCL01000153.1 GCA_002842195.1 Betaproteobacteria bacterium HGW-Betaproteobacteria-20
GGCCTACCACGTCGCCCATGAATAACAGCGGTATCAGCACTGCGATTAGCGAAACCGTCAATGAGATGATGGTGAAGCCGATTTGTTTTGCGCCCTTAAGTGCAGCCTGCAGTGGCGGGTCGCCTGCCTCAATGTATCGCATAATGTTTTCGATCATCACAATCGCATCGTCTACCACGAACCCAGTGGCAACAATGAGAGCCATCAGGGTGAGGTTGTTAATCGAGAAGCCGGCAAGGTACATGACAGCAAAAGTGCCGATAAGCGATAGTGGCACTGCCACGCTTGGGATGAGTGTTGCCGACACGTTGCGCAGGAAGAGGAATATGACCATTACCACCAGCGCTACTGAGAGTAGTAACTCGAGTTGTACATCATGCACCGACGCGCGAATGGTTTCAGTGCGGTCGGTCAGTATGGTGACATCGACAGCAGGCGGGAGTGAAGCCTTTAATTGCGGTAACAGTCGCTTGATACGATCAACTACCTCGATGACATTGGCTCCGGGCTGGCGTTGTATATTAATGATGAGCGCCGACGATTCGTTAGCCCATGCTGCCAAGCGCGAATTCTCAGCCCCGTCAACGACTTCAGCTACGTCGGCTAAGCGTACTGGCGAACCGTTACGATAGGTAACAATCATAGCCCGGAACTCATCGGATGATTTGAGTTGATCGTTGGAGTTAAGCGTGGAGGCCTGGGTAGGGCCATCAAAGCCACCTTTAGCCTGATTTGAGTTGGCATTACCGATTGCGATACGCAAATCTTCAAGCGACAGGTTATAGGCAGCAAGAATTTTCGGGTTGGCTTGAATGCGGATAGCTGGCCGTTGTCCTCCGCTGATGCTGACGAGTCCAACGCCAGATAACTGAGAAATCTTGGCCGTCAGCCTGGTTTCTGCCAACTTTTGCATCACAGGGAGCGGTAATGTGTGTGATGTTAGCGCCAGCGTAACGATAGACGGGTCGGCTGGATTTATCTTGTTATAGATTGGAAGTTGCGGTAAATCAGGAGGTAGTAAATTGGTGGCCGCATTGATGGCCGCCTGTACATCCTGCTCTGCCACGTCAAGCGCCAGATCAATATTAAACTGCAGCGTGATGATTGATGCTCCGTCCGAGCTGGTCGAGGACATTTGTTTGAGACCAGGTATCCTGCCGAATTGTCGCTCAAGCGGTGCGGTAATCGTTGATGTTACTATCTCTGGACTTGCGCCCGGGTACAGGGTCACTACCTGAATGGTCGGGTAGTCGAACTTGGGCAACGCAGATACAGGTAATAGCCGGTAAGCAAACAGGCCAACCAGCAAGATTGCCAACATCAGTAGCGATGTCGCTACTGGACGAAAAATAAACGGACGCGAAAGATTCATGAAAGTTTAGGTAGCGACAGATTATGTGGCTGGGCGCACACTCAAATACCGTGCCCAAATTGGTGAACCTTGCATTCGTGGCTGTGGCGTATTCTTCATCTCACCACTGTGCGGTACATTACGCACAGCATCGCTTGACGATGCAGTCGATGTATCACGTACAATAATTTCAACCTTCGCACCTTCGCGAAGCCTGTCTGCACCATCGACCACGACCTTGTCGCCTGCGGCGACCCCGTTATTGATTACCGTAACATCGCCTTGTGATGGTCCAATTTTTACTGGAGTCACGACGACAGTTTTATCTGCCTTGACAACGTAGACAAATGTTCCTGCCGCGCCGCGCTGGATTGCCGCGGTTGGCACCAGCGTTGCTTTGGATAGTGTCTCAACGGGCATTCTGACGTTAACAAACTGGTTGGCAAAAAGTACGCCGTTAGCGTTGGGGAATTCAGCCTTAAGTTTAATGGTGCCCGTTGCCGTGTCAATCTGATTATCCGCTGCCAGCAAGCGGCCTTTACTGAGTTTTTTTTGTTGAGACCTGTCATAAGCGTCGACTGGAATACGATTGCCAGTGTGCAGTTGCTTCATGACCTGTGGCAGGGCATCTTCTGGAACCGTGAATATAACGCCAATCGGTTGCAACTGTGTAATCGTCACGATACCGTTGGCATCTGAAGATCGCACACTATTACCGGGACTTACTTGACGCAGACCAACGCGACCGCTGATTGGAGCAGTAACCCTGGTGTATGCGAGTTGTAGCTTGGCATTATCAATTCCGCTTTGGTCGGCCTGTATCGTTCCCATGTACTGGCGCACTAGCGATTCTTGAGTGTCAACCAACTGCTGGGAAATTGAATCTTGCGCAAGTAACTTGCGATAGCGTGCGAGATCGGCCTGCGCGTTATCCAGTAGTGCCTGGTCACGTGCCAGTTGCCCGGTGGCAAGTGCGAGTTGCACTTCGAATGGCTGAGGGTCAATTTGAGCAAGTAGGTCACCTGCTTTAACCATTTGACCCTCAGTGAAGGCAATGCTCATTAGCTGACCATCCACGCGACCGTGAACTACAGCGGTGTTAAGTGGTGTAACGGTACCAAGCGCAAACAGGTAGACATCCAAGCTGTCCTGGCGCACAGGAGCAATAGTGACAGGGGTCGCGCTTTGCATTGCATCATCAATTACCTTGTTCGCTTTTTGATGGTTGGGGGTAGTTGAGGTGTCAGGTGAACGATAGCTGGCATACCATATCAGGCCACCAAACACTAACAGACCGAGCATTGCAATGGTTGCTATCTGGCGCTTCCGATGCCGCAGCTTTAACCTGGAGGCAACAGTTTCTGGAGGCAGAATTGTGTGGTCAGAATTAGATGTCATAGAATCACTACCGTCTAGAGAAACAGACATTACATTATAGCCAAATTATAGGGCTATAAAGCATCATTCGAAAAAAATGAGTAGTGCTTCAGTTTGGAATATTTATTTTGTATATGCCACGAGAATACCAATGGTTTGATTCGTCAGTATTTTCCTAAGTCTCGTGACTTTAGCACCATTACGCAGGAGGAGATCAATTTCGTCATGCAGCGCTTAAACCATCGACCAAGAAAGCGGCTTGGCTTTCTAGCACCGTATGAGCTATTCTTTAGCAAGCATGTTGCACTTCATACTTGAATCCACTCCCCATATTTATTTTGCACGCGTCTGCTTGGCGTAAAATATAGCACAGGTAAAAAATACCACGCTTAGCACCACTTCAATCAGTGCCAATTTTGCCGATAGGCCAACGTCAGACCAGGCGCGTACCACGCCTTCAGTAAAATAAAACAGGATAAACAGGCTTGCCCATTGATAGGTGTAGCGCTTGCCGTGCAAAATGCCCAACAACGGTATTAGCAACGGCACGGTTTTTAGCATCAACATGCTACCGCCGGGCTTGAGTGGTGCCAATACAGTCTCCCAAGCCAGGCATAATAGAATGAGTGCGATGAGGCTGACACTGGCGCCTAGTTGAAGTTTTTTAGTCATGCCTTTGCAACTTTAGACATGGCGACCAGCGCTACTCTGGCAGACTGTGCATCGTGAACAGGCTGTTCGAAATTAAAGCGCAGGATTTTTTGCTGGTAATCTGCTTCAACTTTAGCATCAAAACCATCGCTATCAATTCCCAGCATTTGCGCGTGTATGGCGTTGATGCCATGAAAGTGTTTGCAATAAGCAATCAAGCTAGCTACGTGGTCTGCATTCATATGGTCGATAATGGCGGATTCGTGTTCGGCTAGTCGCGACTCTGGTTTTGTTGCAGCTGAAGCACTATCTAAAGCATTTCCGGCTACCCAGCCCATCTTGCCAAAGCCTGCGATATAACGCACTTGGGCGATTTCAATACGATAGAAGTGAAAATCATGCATATCAAAATAGTCAGCTGCCTGTGGAAAGTAGCGTAAATAGCGGGCGCGTAAATTGGCATCTTCTTTATCTATTTTCACGGCCTCACCAATGATGGTTAAACGCGCGTTGGCCTGCAAGTCATCGTCGCCGGAAAATATCAGTAATGACACTTTCGGGTTGGCCATGATGTTTTTTGTGTGTTCGGCAATGGTGCTAATTAAGATGACAGGCTCGCCTGCGTGATTCAGCACAAAAGGCGTAACAGAACCGAACGGATAGCCGGGAAATTTTGCAGAGAAAGTGGAAAGTACGCCATTTTGCGTGGTGCGTAAAAACTGTAGGGCTTCTTTTGCTAAATTCACCGGGTGTTTACGCTCGCTCGTTATGGTTAAGTTTTAATGTAATCTGGCCCAAGCGCTTACCTAAAGCAAGGCACAGTTTATGCTCATCTGCGCTAATCGGCTTGTCATCCATGGCGCCGCCAACATGGCTTGCGCCATAAGGCGTACCACCAGATTGTGTGCTGGATAACTCCGGCTCGGAATAAGGCAGTCCAAC
>PHCL01000154.1:0-5630 GCA_002842195.1 Betaproteobacteria bacterium HGW-Betaproteobacteria-20
ACGATGGCTTATGCCATTGGTCACATTTCAGGTTGTCACCTTAACCCGGCAGTTTCAATTGGCCTGGTAGCTGGCGGCCGTTTTAAAGCCAGTGAATTGCCGCACTATATTATTGCGCAAGTATTAGGCGCAATTTTAGCCGCTTTACTTATTCGCACCATTGCAAGCGGCGCAGAAGGCTATGCAGGCGGCTTAGCTTCTAACGGCTTTGGCGAACATTCACCGCATGGTTACAGCATGATGGCAGCGTTAACGATTGAAATCGCCATGACTGCCATGTTCCTGTTCATCATTATGGGTGCAACAGATAAACGCGCACCTGCAGGTTTGGCGCCGCTTGCCATTGGTTTCACACTTACGCTTATTCACATGATTAGCATTCCAGTCACTAACACGTCAGTAAACCCGGCACGTAGCACCGGCCCGGCTTTACTTGAAGGCGGTATCGCATTAGACCAACTTTGGCTGTTCTGGCTGGCGCCTATTATTGGCGCAGTGATTGGCGCCGTGGTGTATAACTTTGTAAGTAAAGAAGATTAGTTGCTCTTGCTATCGCAGGCCCGCCCCGCAATCGCCTAGAGGAATACTGTTTGGTAACAAAACCAGATACTGAAATACAGTTCTGCATAACAGTCATATAAATATGCCCGCATCATGCGGGCATTTTTATTTGTGCTTTATAATGCCCACATGACTAAAAAAATAAATACGAAACTGAACCTGGAACGCATTCTCAGCAACCAGGGTTTTGGCACACGCAAGCAATGCCGATTGATGATTGTCAATGAAGAAATTACTGTTAATGGCGTTATGTGCAACGACCCAGATGCAAAATTTAACCTTGAAAACTTGCAATACACGGTACGCGGCGAAACGTGGGATTACCGTGAAAAGTCATATTTAATGCTGCACAAACCCGGCAATTACGAATGCTCACACAAAACCCAGCACCATCCGACTATTTATAGCCTGTTGCCGCATCCACTGGTGGTGCGCGACGTGCAATGCATAGGCCGCCTGGACGAAGACACCACAGGCTTGATACTGATTTCAGACGACGGCCAATTTATTCATCGCATGAGTTCGCCCAAACACCGGGTACCAAAAATCTACGAAGTTACCTGCAAACACCCCATGAGCGATGAGCAAATTGCACACATCCTCAAAGGCGTGCAATTAATAGACGAAGATGCGCCAATTGCCGCACTAGCATGCACGCGTATCAATGAACACGTGATTCACATGACGCTGGCGGAAGGAAAATATCATCAGGTAAAACGCATGGTCGCGGCCATCAGCAACCGCGTGGAAGGCTTAAAACGCATTCAAATCGGCGAATTAACGAATGGCGCTGGTTGAGCGACGCAGACATGAAAAATTTAAGGCGTAGTGAATGAAAACATTCCGCATATCAGTGTTGTTTTTCCCACTTTTATTCACCGCTTGCATGGGCGTTCCAGATAATGTAAAAGTGGTCGAAAGCCTTGATGCGAGCCAATATCTGGGGACCTGGTATGAAATCGCCCGACTTGAGCAGTCGTTCGAAAAAGGACTGACTCAAATCACTGCTACCTACAGCAGGAATGAGGATGGCAGTATTAAGGTACTGAATCGTGGCTTTAACCCCAAAACCAACACCTGGAAAGTAGCTGAAGGTAAAGCTTATTTTGTTGACCCTCCCAATGCAGACAAAACCAACACCGGCAAGCTTAAAGTATCATTTTTTTGGCCATTTTATGGTGCTTACAACATCATTGAGCTAGATAAATCTTATTACAATTATGTAATGATTTGCGGACCTGACAAATCGTATTTATGGATACTTTCACGCACACCGCAACTCACCTATCCGATTAAACAACACTTGATTACACAGGCCAAAGAACTTGGCTTTGATACCGATAAATTGATTCATGTAGAACAGCAAGGTGAAGTGATTGAATATAAAGCTGGGCCGCATGTCAATTAGTCGACTAATTAGCTTGGCCACCAATTGCCAAAAACTAAAATTCCGCCACACCAATGGCGGTTGAGATATTGATATACCAACACCGAGAATAACTGGATTGTTAAGCATTTAGAACAAAGTACTAGCTTGCAAACATCAGGCTAAGAATACTTGCGTTTACCTTCAACTACCCGCCTAGGTCTAACAGTTCGTTCTAATTGCTCACCGCGCACTGTGGTGATAGGTTTGCTTGAGAGCGGCTGCCATGCAGGAATTAAATGCTGCTTACTGTTGCCGATTAAGTCTGCGCGGCCCATTTTTTGCAGAGCTTCGCGCAGCATTGGCCAGTTGTTTGGGTCGTGGTAACGAATAAACGCTTTGTGCAATTTGCGCACATTGCCAGCTTTTGGTATTGGCACATCGTCTGAATCTGCCGTGACTTTACGCAGTGGATTTTTGCCGGAGTGATACATAGCGGTCGCCATCGCCATCGGCGTGGGCGTAAATGTTTGCACCTGATCCAGCTTAAAATCATATTTTTTGAGCCACAGCGCCAAATTCAGCATATCGTTATCGGTGGTTCCAGGGTGTGCGGCAATAAAGTATGGAATTAAATACTGTTTTTTACCTGCTTCGGCGCTGAACTTTTCAAACATCACTTTGAATTCATCATATGCATCCATACCAGGTTTCATCATTTTACTGAGCACGTTTGCTTCACTATGTTCAGGCGCGATTTTCAGGTAGCCACCGACGTGATGTTGCACCAGTTCTTTCACGTATTCTGGTGATTTCACCGCAAGGTCGTAACGTAACCCGCTGCCGATTAAAATCTTCTTCACACCTTTAATCGCACGGGCTTTACGGTACAACTGAATGAGTGCGCTGTGATCGGTATTCAGATTTTCACAAATACCCGGATACACGCATGATAATTTTCGACAGGACTGCTCTATCTTCTCGCTTTTACAGGCAATACGGTACATATTGGCCGTTGGCCCGCCAAGGTCAGAAATTACACCCGTAAAACCATCCACTTTATCGCGGATTTCTTCGACCTCTTTTAATATACTCGCCTCACTGCGACTTTGAATAATGCGACCTTCATGCTCGGTAATGCTGCAAAATGTACAGCCGCCAAAGCAACCGCGCATGATGTTTACGCTAAAGCGTATCATCTCCCATGCAGGAATTTTTGCGTTATTGTAAATAGGATGCGGCGCCCTCGCATAAGGCATGTCGTACACATAATCCATCTCTTTGGTGGTAAGCGGAATAGGCGGCGGATTCAGCCATACTTCACGGTCGCCATGCCGTTGCACCAGCGCGCGTGCATTGCCAGGATTGGCTTCCAAATGCAACACGCGCGAGGCGTGCGCATACAGCACAGGATCTTGCAGTACTGCTTCATAATCAGGCAAGCGCACTACTTGTTTTGCTCTATCGGCTTTAGGTTTGCGAACTATTTCAATGGCTTTCGTACCTGCTGGCAATGCTGGCTTTATTAAAGTTAAGTCTGACTTGCCATCAGGCGTAGCACAACTGGCATCGGCCTTGCCCCCTGCTTTTGAATACAAGCCCATTTCGTATGGATCTGTCACCTTATCGACAGTGCCAGGACGGTCTAACTTGGTGCTCTCAATTTCACTCCAGCCATCTGGAATTTTCTTACGCAAAAAAGCGGTACCGCGAATATCTTGAATTTCGCTGACTTTTTCACCTTTGGCGATGCGATGACTCAGCTCAACCAATGCACGCTCGGCGTTGCCGTACAGTAAAATATCGGCCTTAGAGTCCACCAAAATACTACGGCGAACTTTGTCGCTCCAGTAATCATAATGGGCAATGCGACGCAAACTGGCTTCTATGCTGCCGATAACCAAAGGTACATCTGAATATGCTTCGCGGCAGCGTTGTGAGTAAACCAGCACGGCACGATCAGGACGTTTATTGGGGGCTGCATCTGGTGTATAAGCATCATCGCTACGGATTTTGCGGTCAGCCGTATAACGATTGACCATGCTATCCATATTGCCAGCAGTGACGCCAAAGTATAAATTTGGCTTGCCTAGCGCTTTAAAAGCGCTGGCGTTCTGCCAGTCCGGTTGGGCGATAATACCAACGCGAAAACCCTGCGCTTCAAGCAAACGCCCTACTAACGCCATGCCAAAGCTAGGATGGTCAATATAACAATCACCGGTAATTAGAATAATGTCGCAACTATCCCAACCAAGCTCGTCCATTTCGGCGCGCGTCATCGGTAGCATTTTGGCCGTGCCAAACCGCTTCGCCCAATAAGGGCGATAGGTATGGATAGGCTTAGCCAGCATGGTGGTGTATTGTTCCAAGGTGTTTATTACTAAGATTAAAGTTTGCGCATTTTACGCGCTAATGGCCTGATTAAAAAGCTTTTTTTACATAAATAGTTACTTTATAAACCCTACTTGTAATAGTGCTTATAATAAATCCACACCAAATTGTTTGACTGTTAAGGCGAATATCAAAAAAACTATCATGGTAAATAGCACACAACTGATTAAGGTAAACACAAAGCCTATTTTTGGCAGCAAATACGGAAAAAGTAAAAACATAGGCAAGGTTGGCAGCACATACCAAAATGTATAATACGCATGATTCGCAATCTTACTGGCTGGTTGATGCTCTACATAGAGCCAAATCAAAGTGAGTACCGTGACCATAGGCAACGCGGCAATCAGCCCACCAAGCTTGTCACTACGTTTTGCAAACTCAGAAACCAGCACCACTACGCCTGCAGTAATTAAATATTTCATTATAATATATTGCATTTTTTTGCCTTTCGCTCAGTATATTAAGTGGTTACACTGAATTATTTAACGAGATAATTCAGTCACTTTTATGAGTATAACCAAATACGCAATTTTATGAGCCAGGCTTACTATCAATTACCTAATGGCCGAGTCGCAAGTATTGATGATGGCTGCGATTTTCCGCCACTATCGCAGGCGCTTGCAGAACCCAACGGCTTAATCGCGATTGGTGGCGATTTATCACCTGCACAGCTATTAAGTGCTTACAGTCGAGGTATATTTCCCTGGTTTAGTAATGGCGAGCCTATTTTGTGGTGGAGTCCGGATCCACGCATGGTGTTGTTTCCTGATGAACTAAAAATATCAAACTCACTCAAAAAAATATTGAAAAGCAAGCCGTTTGACATACGTTTTAACACGGCTTTTCATGAAGTGATTACCGCTTGCAGTGCCACACCGCGTGAAGGTCAGGCAGGCACTTGGATTACTGAAGAAATTATTAATGGTTACTGCGCTATGTACGATGCCGGATATGCCATCAGTGCCGAATGCTGGCTGGATAACAAACTGGTTGGTGGATGCTATGGCGTTAAAATAGGCAATATGTTTTATGGCGAAAGCATGTTTCACCATGTGACAAACGCCTCAAAAGTTGCTTTCGTAAGCCTGGTTCAAAAACTCAAAGCAGAAGGCGTTGGCATGCTGGATTGCCAAATGAAAACGTCACATTTGGCCAGTTTTGGTGCGCGGGAAATTAGACGAGATGATTTTATATATCGACTGTCCAAATTAACTGCTGTTAATTTAGCGGAGACTTAACATTTTGCCCTGCCATTCTTACATAGATAATAATCTTATAAAATCAGCAGAATTGCGGCTCTGGCCCGCAATGT
>PHCL01000154.1:5710-6440 GCA_002842195.1 Betaproteobacteria bacterium HGW-Betaproteobacteria-20
AACCGCCATTACGCAAACTACAATTCTATGTCACCACACCGTACCAATGTGGCTATTTGCCAAACAAACCGGCGCAAAGTTTAATTGCTACGCCGCATGAGCTAGTGAATACAACCCTTTATGGTAACCTTATTCAGCAAGGGTTCAGGCGCAGCGGCAAGTTTGTCTACAAACCACATTGTGAAAACTGCCAGGCGTGCATACCAGTGCGCGTTGTTCTGCAAGACTTTATGCCCAATCGTAGCCAAAAGCGTGCTTACAAACAACATCAAAACCTCATTGCCAATATTTTACCAATTGCATTTAATGACGAGCATTATGCGTTGTATACCACCTACCAAAAGGCGCGGCACACAAATATCGAGGTTAATGCAGAAGATAAACCAGACCAGGATGATGCCGAACAATACCGAAGTTTTTTATGCCAGAGTAATATAGAAAGCGTAATAGTTGAATTTAGAGATAGCGGCCAACTCAAAATGGTCAGCATAATTGACATTGTGGTTAATGGCATTTCAGCTGTTTACACTTTTTATGACACCAGCAATATGCAAGCCAGTTACGGCACATATAACGTACTGTGGCAAATAGAATGGGCTAAATCTTTAAATCTGCCTTATTTATACCTGGGTTATTGGATTAAAGACAGCCAAAAAATGGCTTATAAACAGAATTTCAAGCCACTGGAAAAATTAGTGGGTGGCGAATGGCTACAAAAACCATGACCATC
>PHCL01000155.1 GCA_002842195.1 Betaproteobacteria bacterium HGW-Betaproteobacteria-20
TACTGTGCCTTCAAACACTTCGCCAATTTTATCTTGCATGTAAAAACATTTCAGCCAATTGGTCACATCACGCGTGGCATCATCGGCGCGACGCTCTGTCATTGAGCATTGAATGCCTAACTGGCTCCAATCACCAGGCTTGTATTTATCGCCATTTAGCACGGCTTTGATGGCACGGTGAATCAGCAAATCCGGGTAACGGCGAATCGGCGAGGTAAAGTGCGCATAAGCTTCATAAGCCAAGCCAAAATGACCTACATTATCCGGGCTGTAAACGGCCTGTTGCATGGAGCGCAGCAAAACGGTTTGTAAAAGTTGTGCATCTGGGCGCGCTCTGATTTTATCCAATAATTTGCCGTAATCTTTAGCATGCGGTTTATCGCCACCGCCCACACCAAAACCAAACTCGCCCATAAAAGTGCGTAACAACTCTAATTTTTCAGGTGTTGGGCCTTCGTGAATACGGTATAACGCAGGATGTTCATTGGCATGCAAAAAGTCTGCCGCACACACATTGGCAGCCAGCATGCATTCTTCAATCAACTTATGCGCTTCATTTCTAAAACTGGGCACGATACTGTCAATTTTGCCATTATCATTGAACACCATAATGGTTTCAGACGTTTCAAATTCAATCGCCCCGCGCTTTTCACGCTGAACCAACATTAATTTATATACGCTTTGCAAATGCTGTAAATGCGGCATAAGCCACGTATACTCTTGCGCCAACTCACCTTGCGGGTTTTGCAAAATCTCATGCACTTGGGTATAAGTCATGCGTGCTTTTGAGCGCATTACCGAAGGGTAAAACTTGTATTGCTTAACAATACCTAAACCATCCACCTGCATATCGCATATCATACACAAGCGCTCTACTTCCGGATTCAGCGAACATAGTCCGTTAGATAACGCCTCGGGCAACATGGGAATCACCCTGCGTGGAAAGTACACAGAGTTACCACGATCAAATGCACCTTTGTCTAGTGCATCACCGGGCCTCACATAAAAACTCACATCTGCGATTGCCACCACCAGACGCCAGCCCTTACCTTGCGGTTCGGCAAATACGGCATCATCAAAATCACGCGCGGTTTCGCTATCAATCGTAATCAGCGGCATTTCACGACAATCAATACGATTTTTATAATCAGTGGCTTGTACTAATTTAGGATACGACTCCGCTAGTCTTACAGCCTCTGCACTAAATTCATTCGGCAAATTATATTTACGCAAGGCAATTTCAATCTCCATGCCGCTATCAGCGTAATTGCCTAATATTTCAACCACTTTACCCATGGGCTTGGCATGCAACGATGGCTGATCGGTAAGCTCTACCATCACCACCTGGCCGGATTTTGCACCCATATCTAAATGGTAGGGAATCAATATATCTTGATTGATGTGTTTATCTTCGGCCGCCACAATGGTTACACCGCTGGTTTGAATGATGCGCCCGACTAATTTTTGTGTGCGTCGCTCAAGCACCTCAACAATTTTACCTTCGGGTCGACCTCTTCTATCCAGGCCGCTCATGCGTACCATAGCCCGGTCGCCGTGCATCACCTGTGACATTTCCTTAGGACTTAAAAATAAGTCCTCACCATTACATTTGGTTTTGTCATCCGGAATTAAAAATCCAAAGCCATCCGGATGGCCTTGCACCACACCTGCGATTAAATCCAGCTTATCGGCAATACATAGCGCACCTTTTCTATTTTTAATAATTTGCCCTTCACGCTCCATCGCGTTTAGGCGCTTATTAAAAATATCGCGCTCTTCATCGCGAATCTCTAATAATAAGTAGAGCTGCTCTACGCTTAATGGGATGCCCTGCTCACCCAAGGTGCTTAACACCATCTCACGACTAGGCAACGGCGTATCGTATAAACTCGCTTCACGCGCAGCAAATGGATCGAGACTTCTTTTGCTCTGGTTTTTATTTTTACTGTGATTACTATTTTTTGTCATTGACAAAGCTGCCCTTTAATATAAAATCCAACCACTTAAAACCTGATGGTGAAAACCACAGATTTAACGATTGCCCAGATGGCGGAATTGGTAGACGCGCATGGTTCAGGTCCATGTGCCTTCGGGTGTGGAGGTTCGAGTCCTCTTCTGGGCACCATAAAATACAAGCACAACCGTCACAATCCAACCGAGACCTATTCTACTCTATTAGTAGCGTCTACTCTATTCACAGAGACCATATTATGCCACCAACCATACAATTTGATTTAACCGCAACGCACATTGAGCTTTGTAACTTACTCAAGGTAGTGGGTTTGGCAGATAGCGGCGGCCGCGGGAAAGCCATGGTAGCGGAGGGTTTAGTACAGGTGGACGGCTTAATCGAACTAAGAAAAACCGCTAAAATTCATAGTGGTCAAACGGTGATTGTGGATGGGCATACAATACGCATCAAATAAAAATATCCAAGTGTTTACAAGTGCTTGGTTTATAAGTACTTATTAGTTCGATAGCAACGCAATGGCTTGCGCACGCTTAGTCACATTTAACTTTTGAAATACACGCTTCACATGACTTTTTACAGTATTTTGGCTGATAGCCAAAATAACACCGATTTCTTGATTGGTCTTTCCAGACTTGATCCAGTGAATGACCTCTAATTCGCGCTCGCTTAATACTGCGGCATTTGAATTGACTGTGGAAGCATGTTTCGCATCAATTGATTGCAGGTGTTTAATTTTCCTAAGCACACTATCAATGTGTGGCATCACCATGCCCATGACTAAATCTGGCACATTAAAAACTTTTTCTTTGCTAAAAAATACGTAAAGACACTCGTTACTACCGCGTATATCGCTCACGCCATACACCACTAACGATTTTAATTGCTTAAAGTTGCTTGGGAAACTCCCTTTATGCACACTACCATGCTCTAACTGATCGAGGTTGTTAATGACAAACCAGCAGCGATTGTTATCCAACCATAACTTGTGCAAATTCAATAAGTACACATTCATTTCTTCAGTATTATTCAATATACTTTGTGTACTAATGCTACTTAAATTTGATGCTACATCGTAATTTAACTTGCTGTTTTCAGACTTATTTTCATGATTTTTTTCAAAACCGCCCCAGCAAGACAATAATACATCGTGTGGCAATAGCTCATTTACCCCACTTTGCAGCCAGGTGAAAAAATCAAGGTGAGTTTCAATCGAATAGGATTGCTGTATAACTGAAAAAATACTTTCCCAGCGAGTGTTATTCATCATGTTATTATTGCCGCCCATTAACAACTGCTTTTTAACAACTGTAAGTACAGGACATAGAATACATGGAACAACAAGTGAAGGCTACCAATCTAAGCGTGCACAACAATTATTTACATTGCCAACATTTAGATATCTTGAGCACTTGAAACAAACCGACCAACTTCAAAAAAATAATATAACAAATTACGAAGGCCTAAAATTAAGCCGGTAAACACACCAACACCAACTAATACGTACGTTTTCTTGGCGTAAAAGTAGCGCCGTTAGACTCAATGTGCCTAAATGTGATACGACCATTGTTAATGTCATATGGGGATAACTCCAGCGTAACTTTATCGCCAGCCAGAATGCGGATATGATTTTTTTTCATCTTGCCACCAGTGTAGGCAATTAACTTATGACCATTATCCAATGTCACACGGTAGCGTGAATCGGGTAATATTTCCATTACCACTCCACTCATTTCAATCAATTCTTCTTTAGCCAAGGCATTTCTCCAGTAATAATTGAGATACTGGCAATAATTCCAGTAATGATTTTCAGTAACGATTTAAAGACACATAAATCAACACCAATCCCATAAAGTTTGAAGAAAAAATTATCTTTTCATCCACCTCATCTCGCGCGCATTATAGTCTCGGCGTATCAATTTAGCAATCTAATGACTAAAGTTAAATTAGGTTAAGTCACATGGAGATTTGAATGTTGCGCAAAAAACATCTTTTACCACTTACTTATTCTTTTTTTATATTATTCTGTATAAATCTAAAAATAGTACTTGACACGGCATTTATTTACCAGTAAAAAGTAATTCAGGCGTTTGGTTGTTTAATTTGGTTAAGTTCTCAAGACTGATTTTTAGTTAAAAACCCAATCATTTAGGGTGCCTCCCTGTTTTTAAAGTATGGAATAAGATATGGCTACAGGTTTAGTTAAATGGTTTAATGATTCAAAAGGTTTTGGTTTCATTACTCCTGATGCGGGCGGCGACGATTTATTCGCTCATTTTTCAGCAATCGTT
>PHCL01000156.1 GCA_002842195.1 Betaproteobacteria bacterium HGW-Betaproteobacteria-20
CTTTTTTCAACTGCAACATCGTCAGGCGCAACTTTACCAAGACCTGTAGCGTCACTAGCCGCTGCATCATTTAGTGGATTTTGTAACAAAGTTTCGATAGCAGGCGTGCTGATACTGTCATAACAGGCCAACCGCTTTTTTGACTCAAACTGGGAAGGATAGGTAGTTTTGCATTTATACATGGCCTGCTCTACTGTCAAAACCTCTTTCGCTTCAAGCACGGCAGACATTGATAAGAGGCTAAATGAAAGCAGGTAATATAATAATACTGCTATTTTCTGATGCATAACTTTCCTAATTAAAAACACGATTTCTCATAGAGCCCAAAACCAATCGCTATGCACAAACAACAAGTGGATTCATGCAGTTTCACTGCACATGAGTGCTAGATACATGGATGCTAGTAGAAAAATTGTCAGTGACACTTTGAAAATGGTCTTGACTGCTCACACCCAAATTGTACGATGTTTTTGCTGTTCACATAAATCAAATGTCGTCATAAGCTATTGTTTAGTCTAAAATTCAACATTACTTTTGTTCCACCCATGCCCCATGCAAAAAATCCACATTAAATCCAGGCGCCACTTAGAACTACTCGCCCCTGCTAAAAATGCCGACTTTGGCATTGAAGCCATCAATCATGGCGCAGATGCCGTATATATTGGAGGACCAGCGTTTGGGGCACGGGCTAAAGTGCCGAATACGCTGGAAGATATTACACGACTGGTAAAGCACGCACATCGCTACCATGCGGAGATTTTTGTTGCGCTGAATACGATTTTTCATGATAACGAGCTGGAAGCCGCGCGTAAGTTGGTATTTCAACTTTACGACATTGGGGTAGATGCGCTGATTGTGCAGGACATGGGTTTACTGGAGATGGATTTGCCGCCGATTCAACTACATGCCAGCACACAAACCGATATTCGCACGGTGGAAAAAGCCGTGTTTCTGGATCAGACAGGATTCTCGCAAATAGTACTAGCACGCGAGCTGGATTTACACACCATCCAAAAGATTTCAGCTGCCACCACGTGTAATCTGGAATATTTTATTCATGGTGCGTTGTGCGTGGCATTTAGCGGCCAGTGTTATATCAGCCATGCACACACAGGGCGCAGCGCTAACCGTGGCGAATGTTCGCAAGAATGTCGCTTGCCTTTCACTTTAGAAGACCAAAAAGGTCGTATTATTGGCAAAGATAAGCACTTTTTATCCATGAAAGATAACGACCAAAGCCTGAATCTACGCGCATTGATTGATGCCGGAGTAAGTTCATTCAAAATTGAAGGCCGCTATAAAGATTTACCTTACGTTAAAAATGCCACTGCGCATTATCGGCAACTGCTAGATGGCATTTTGCATGATAGGCCCGAACTGGCAAAATCATCGCATGGTGATTGCACCTATACCTTCAACCCACAGCCTGAAAAAACCTTTAACCGCAGCGCGACAGATTACTTTGCCAATGGCCGCAAGGCTGATATTGGTGCATTTGATACGCCTAAATTCTCGGGTGAGTTACTGGGTAAAGTGTCAAAAGTGGGTAAAGATTTTATAGAGGTAGAAACCAGTACCGAACTGCATAACGGCGACGGCATATGCTTTTTTGATGTTCATAAAGAACTAGTCGGTTTACGTGTAAACACGGTGGATGGTAAAAAACTTTACCCGAATGAAATGCCTGCCGATATTAGAAATAATACGGCCGTATACCGCAACCGCGACCACGCCTTTATGCGCCTGCTAGAGAAAGATTCAGCACAACGCAAAATTGCGGTAGAAATGATTTTTGCCGAAACTATTAACGGTTTTGTCCTCAGCGTGACCGATAGCGCAGGCTTTAGTGCAACAGCAACTTGCACCGCAGAAAAACAAACCGCTCAAATACCTGAAAAAGCCATTTCCAGCTTGCGCGAGAATTTAAGCAAGCTTGGCAGCACCGATTTCACCGTCGCTGAAATTCACCTGCAAACCTCGCAAGCCTGGTTTGTGCCAGCCTCCATGATTAACGGTTTGCGGCGCGATGCCATAGAGCAATTGCAACAAACACGCGATTTAGGCTACCAACGACCACTACGCCGAACCGCCACTGAACCACCGGCTATTTTTCCTGAAGATACGTTAAGTTATCTCGCTAACGTATACAACCAAAAAGCGCGGCAATTTTATGAAAAACACGGTGTAAAACTTATTGCAGCGGCTTATGAAGCTAATAAAGATCTAGCCGAAGTGCCGCTGATGATTACCAAGCACTGTCTGCGCTTTAGCCACGGCCTATGTCCAAAACAAGCCAAAGGCGTGATAGGCGTACAAGGTACGGTGACTGCTGAACCGATGACACTGATTAACGGCAATGATAGATTCACGCTAAAATTTGATTGCAAACCTTGCGAAATGCATGTGATGGGCAAAATTCGTAAGCCTGTGTTGCAAATGACACAACCACAGCCAGTAAAGTTTTTAAAATAACGAAATAAAAGCCTGTGCAAAATTAAAATCCTCCCGTGAGTAGAGATGACAAAGCGGATTATCACCTCGAATTGTAAGAGGGATTATTGGTGCTCTGTAATTTCGGCGCCAGTTACAGCTCACTTAGACTTTTAATATGCGCCATTACGCTACGGCCTAATGCATGTAAGGCATACCCTCCCTCAAGCGCTGATACAATTCTGTCATTGGCATACTGCTTCGCAATACACTTGAGCCTTTCTGTCACCCAAAAATAATCAGCTTCTCGTAATGCCAAACCGCCCATGTCATCCTCCCAGTGCGCATCAAATCCGGCAGAAATCAATAGTAACTGCGGCTGAAAACGCGCCAAGGCAGGCAACCATTGTTCGGTCACTGCGGCTCGAAATTCCACTCCTGAGCTACCTGCAGCAAGCGGCACATTGATGATATGGTCATTGCCGCTATCAGCTCCGCAATAGGGATAATAGTGATGCCGAAAAGTTGAGCACAGCATCACGCGCGGGTCGTCATGAAAGATTTCTTCTGTGCCATCCCCGTGATGCACATCAAAGTCGGCAATTGCTACACGCTGCAAGCCGTGGTGTTCGAGCGCATATGCAGCGGCGACTGCCACATTATTGAAGATACAAAAGCCTGATGCGCGACTGCGTCCAGCATGGTGTCCTGGCGGCCGAATGTTGCAAAAAGCATTTTGCGCTTGCCCAGACATGACAAGATCAACGCCTTTGATGACCGCACCCGCTGCATGCAAAGCCGCATTCAGTGAATATGGATTCATTAAAGTATCGCCATCTAGATCTACCATGCCTGCAGATGGAGATTGGCTGAATATCCACTCAATATACTCGATTGCGTGTACACGCGCCAACGCTGCTTTGCTTGCTTGCGGTGCTTCATGACTGCTGAGGAAGTCCAGCAACCCTGATGCGATAAGCTGATCTTCAATCGCATGCATACGCGCGGGAGATTCGGGATGATCGGCACCCATGTCATGCTTAAGGCAGGCTGGATGTGTAATGTAGGCAGTATGCATATTGGCTTAATTACGATAAACCTTACTTACTATAAAATTTAATTAAAATAACACCAGAGTTACAATATTTTACACACTGACTTAATGCCGTCGTCTTCTGTACTGGTCTCGACGCTAAAGCCCAAGCGCCTCATGAGCTTCAACATGCTGGCGTTGTCTTTTAACACTTCACCTTCCATGCTTTTTAAGCCCTTGGATCGTGCGGCGTCCATCAGCGCAATCATCAATTTGCTGCCTAAACCTTTGCCGTGCATGCTGTCTGCAACCACTAATGCAAACTCACAGCTTTCAGCATCAGGATTGATAGCAAAACGTGCAACGCCTAGCTCAACTTCTTTATCGTGGACATCAGTCACGGCAAGTAGCGCCATTTCGCGGCTGTAGTCAATTTGGGTAAAGCGCACCAGCATCGACTCGCTCAGCTCCTGAACGCTATTCATAAAGCGTGCATAACGTGATGCTTCTGATAAATTGTGCACAAACTCCTGAGTCAGCACCGCATCTTCTGGACGTATCGGTCGAATCACCACTTCAGTGCCATCGGCTAATTGCCAGTTAGTCACCAAATGTGTCGGATACGGGTAAATCGCCATATGCGCGTAGCGGTCTGCGCTAGGCTGGCGAAACTCCACTACCACCCGCGCGTCTGCAGCCAGGGCACCATGTTCATCCAGTATCAGCGGGTTGATGTCCATTTCCATCAACATAGGCAGTTCGCAGACCATTTCAGACACGCGCAGCAACACACTT
>PHCL01000157.1 GCA_002842195.1 Betaproteobacteria bacterium HGW-Betaproteobacteria-20
CAGGACGATTCAACGCCAAGTATTAACATATAACAGGGTTCAACATATGAGAAGTGCTAACATTTACTGAGTTTCATTTAGATAGAAAAGGTGAATTATATTGAATTGTTATGCATTTCGCCCATAAATGCATAAAAGTAATTGAATAAAAACAATTATGCGATTAAAATGGTCGGCTTTTCTCAGTTCCTAAAGCCTCGCGCGCTACAAACGCTTGGTTAAGCATTAGAAACTTGAGTATAAATATTTAAATATTGTTCCGATAAGAGAGAATGAATGTCTAGTGTACGCGTAAAAGAAAATGAGCCGTTTGACGTTGCCCTTCGCCGCTTTAAACGCTTAATTGAAAAAACAGGTTTGTTGAATGATCTTCGCGCTCGCGAATTTTATGAAAAGCCAACTTGGGAACGTAAACGTAAAGCGGCTGCCGCTGTTAAGCGCCAATATCGCCGTTTGCTAAAACAAACGCTTCCAGCAAAACTTTACTAGTTAATAAATATGGCCGAAAAACAGCTTACAGCGTCTGATAGCGCAGAAGCAAAGCCGGATGATGCGTTTTGGCGCGTGGCAGATACTTTTATTGCCAGTGCCAATGAGCAAGCTGTAGAGGTTGATCGTGGTGTGGTAAGTGCTGGTTTTGCCTATGCCTCAGCGCGGTTTAATGCGTTTGTGATTGCCTCGCAATGCGGTAGCAAAGAGGCTTTTGAAGCTGAAAAAGCTGCCGCAATTGAATATTTTGTTACGCAATACAAGCTGGCCTTAACTGAAAATGTTGCAGATTATCAAACTAATTTTGATACCTACATCAATAATGCGTCTCAATAATAATATCTAACGTTAAATGAGTCTTAAGCACCAAATTACTGAAGATATGAAAACCGCCATGCGTGCTAAAGATAGTGCGCGTTTGGGGGCGATTCGATTGTTGCAGGCGGCTATTAAGCAACGTGAAGTGGATGAGCGCATTGAATTGACTGATGCTGACGTTATCTCAGCCATTGAAAAAATGCTGAAACAACGCCGCGATTCAATCGCCGCATATGAATCTGCAAATCGAGATGACTTAGCTGATATTGAAAAATACGAAGTCAGCGTGCTGCAAACTTATTTACCGCAACAACTGACTGAAGCCGAAGTGCTAAGTATTTTAGAAAAAGTGGTACTGGATACTGGCGCTACAGGTATTAAAGATATGAGCAAAGTAATGGCTGCAATTAAGCCGTTGGTGGCTGGCAAAGCTGATATGGGTAAAATTTCAGGTTTAATTAAAACGCGCTTAACGTAAAGCTAGCGGAAATTGCAGTAAAAATGAAAGGAGCGTAAGGCTCCTTTTTTTATTGTCTGTAACTTTAAGTCGCGTTATATAGCTAGTCCCATCAATAATGACCGTCACATATTGTTTTTGGTAGGAGCGACAACCAATTAGCTTGGCATATCATGGCGTTATTTTTGGGGTCAGCTATATTTGAATTACTTCGGAATAGCAAGGATTCGGTCTAACTCAACATTTGGGTCAAAGTTTCTTTATAATCACTAGCAATATAATCACTAGCAATAAAACGGTAAAATCATTGCCATGATTCCTGAAAGCTTTATTCAAGAACTTTTAAACCGTGTCGATATTGTCGATGTGGTTGATAGGTCTGTGCCACTTAAAAAAGCGGGCGCTAATTACTCTGCCTGCTGCCCGTTTCATAATGAAAAATCCCCGAGCTTTACTGTCAGTCCGACTAAGCAGTTTTATCATTGTTTTGGTTGCGGCGCACATGGTACGGCGGTAGGATTTTTAATGGAGTATCAAGGCTTAAGTTTTGTCGAGGCAATTAACGAGCTCGCCCGCTCGGTGGGCATGACAGTTCCACAAGTACAAGTTTCGCAGGAAATGCGTGACCATGATATGTCGGTGCAAAAAGTAGTGGTTAGTTTGCAAGAAGCTTTGCAACAAGCGGCTAATTATTACAAGGCCGAGCTGAAAAAATCTGACCGTGCGATTGATTATTTAAAGGGGCGCGGTTTGAGTGGGCAGGTTGCGGCAAAGTTTCAAGTAGGCTACGCGCCTGCAGGATGGCAAAATTTACAAAATATTTTCCCACATTATGAGAATGAAGCTTTAAATATATCGGGTTTAGTGGTTGAAAATGAACAAGGCAGGCGATACGACCGCTTTCGCGATCGCATTATGTTTCCGATTCACGACCAAAAAGGCCAAGTGATTGGTTTTGGCGGGCGCGTGATTAATCCGGAAGATACGCCAAAATATTATAATTCGCCTGAAACGCCGCTGTTTCAAAAAGGTCATGAGCTTTATGGTTTATTTTTGGCTAGGCGCGCGATTCGTGATGCTGGACGAGTGCTGGTGGTCGAAGGTTATATGGATGTTGTTGCCTTGGCGCAATATGGTATAGATTATGCGGTGGCAGCTTTAGGTACAGCGACCACGCCGTTTCATATCACTAAGCTTATGCGCCAAACCGATGAAATTGTATTTTGTTTTGATGGCGATAATGCAGGACTCACTGCCGCCTGGCGCGCCGCAATGAATGCGTTGCCGGCTTTAACAGACGGCTTAAAACTATCATTTTTATTTTTACCCAAAGCGCACGATCCTGATTCTTACGTGCGTGAATTCGGCAAAGAAAAATTTGAAGCGGAAATTAAAGCAGCAATGCCGTTGTCACAGTATATTCTGAAACATTTGAGCGAAAATAATGCGCTGCAGAGCCAGGAAGATAAAGTACGTTTTTTGAATGAAGCCGAACCCATTATGCAGCAAATCAATGCGCCGCGCAGTGCGATGTATTTGCGCAAAAAAGTGGCTGAATTGGCGCAATTGTCGGTTGATGAAATGCAAAGCTTGCTAAAGTTACCTAACCTTAATAAGTTGCCAACGCAAGCCAGGCCTAAGCTTACGCGCACTACCATATCACTGCAAAAACGATTTTGTTTGACGTTATTGATGCAACCTGCACTTGCAAGTGAGGCTGATTTGGTTTTGGTAAGCGCCATGGAAGCCGCCAATAATTCAACTGAAGATATATTATTACGGCAGACTATTGAAACTTGCCTTAGTTACCCTCATTCTAAACCAGTAGTGATAATGCGCGCGCTTGAGAAAATAGTGGATGCTGGAGTTATGCGCGAACTAGAGCGTGAGCTTAATCAGTTGGATGAAACGCTGGATTTAGCGCAGGAATTAGCAGGTGCAAGGCAGCAATTACAACAGGTTTATGCGCAGAAAAGTGAAGGTGAGTTATTAGCGAAAATTAGCGAAAAACCGCTAAGCGCGTTGACCGAAAATGAAAGAACCCTGCTTAAAAGTTTAGGTAGCAAGAGCAAGCTTAAATAGGGTTAAATTCTGCTATAATAGAGGGTTACAGAAATCACATTCACCATATTTGCTTGTAGCGAAAAAAGGTGTGCATAAAATTAGAGGTATGTCATGGCAAGACCAAAGAAGAGCGACCAGGTAGCTGAAAAAAAGAAAATGGAGATTATCAGCCCAGAGCAACAAGAGGCGAACGCTGATGAACGCCGTACGCGCCTTAAAACGCTGATTGTCTTAGGTAAAGAGCGTGGCTACCTAACTTACGCGGAAATTAACGACCATCTCCCGGATGACGTGCAGAATTCCGAGCAAATCGATGGCATCATCGGCATGATTAACGATATGGGCATTCAGGTGTATGAAGAAGCGCCTGATGCTGAAGTATTGTTAATGTCGGATGCACCGCCAGCAGTAACGGATGAAGACGCGGTAGAAGAGGCGGAACAAGCGCTTGCAACGGTAGATTCTGATTTCGGCCGCACCACTGACCCTGTGCGTATGTATATGCGCGAGATGGGTACGGTTGATTTATTGACCCGTGAAAGTGAAATTGAAATTGCACGCCGTATTGAAGACGGCCTTAAACACATGGTGCAAGCCATTGCGGCCTGCCCGACAACGATTGCCGCATTGCTGGCTTTAGTGGAAAAAATTGAAAACGATGAACTAAGCGTTGATGATTTAGTGGATGGTTTAATTGACTCAGACGTTGGCGCAGTAGAAGCTGAAGCCATAGAAGCTGCAGAAGATGAAACTGAAGATGAGGAAGTTGATGAGGACGAGGATGAAGATGAAGACGGCGCCAAGGCAGCCGCTATTTCTGCAGAAGCCTTAGCCAAATTAAAAGAAGAAGTACTTAGTCGTTTCATGGCGATTCGGGCGGCTAACAAAAAAATGACAGCAATCCTGCCGGTAAGAGGCTCACA